>NZ_JBCGFB010000150.1:0-13087 GCF_038752175.1 Nocardia sp. No.11
GACCAGCTCATCGACATCGCCCTGGAACTCCAGCGCGAAGCCACCCTCACCGCGTGAGCCCGGATCATCGCTGGTGCATGGACTCCTCGGTGTCGTAGCCGAGGGTGACATCGTGGGTGATCTCGCCGCGGGTCACCGAGACCTGGCTGGCCACGGGCGGGTAGCCGCGCGCGACGACGGTGTACTCGCCCTCCGGCAGATCGGGGACCAGGTACTGGCCCTTCTCGTCGGTGCGGGTGGTCGCCGCCGGATCGCCGCCGGCGTCCAGAACGGTGATCTGGACGTCGGCGACCGGGCGGTCGCCGTCCACCCAGGCGGACCCGACCAGGATGGCCATCGGCTCGAGGTCGATGTCGTGATGCAGCGAGCCGGTCTCGGGCACGGTCAGCGCGACCGCCGAGGGGCGCATGTGGTCGGCGACCGCGACCAGCGTGTAGGTCCCGCTGACGACGTCACGGCACACGTACGTGCCGTCCTCGCCGGTGATCGCGGCGCCGACGACGTCGCCTTCGGGGTCGGTGAGGGTCACGGTCGCGCCACACAGGGGTTCGCCCCGGCGCGCCGAGCGCACGATGCCGGTGAGTTCGCCCGCGCCGATGAGCATCAGGTCGACGTGCAGGGCCCGCTCCCCCATCGACACACTCACCGCCTCGGGCTGGTGGCCCGCCGCGGCGGCGATCAAGACGTAATTGCCCGGTTGTGGCGCCTCGATGACGTAGGCACCGTCGGCGTCGCCGTTGCCGCGCGCCACCTGGTGGCCGTGCTGGTCGATGAGTGTGAGCGTGGCCGAGGGCACGGGGCGGGAGTCGTCGCGGCGCAGCAGTCCCGCGATGACCCGGCCGGTCGCGGCGGGACGCAGCGAGTCGGCCATCTCGTGCGCGTCGTGCAGGCTGACATCGCGCAGCAGCGTGCCGTCGGAATCCTCCTCGGGCACCGGATCCTCGCGCAGCGGAATCTCTTTCATGAACACCAGCACCAGGCAGGCGACGACGGCGAGGTCGGCGGCGAGCAGGAACACGCCCTGCATGGCGTCGGTGAAGCCCGCGAGGATCGGCACCCGCAGCGCGTCGGGCAGCCCCGCGATCCCGGAGGTGTCGCGCTGCAGCGCGTCGAGACCGGCGGCGTCGAGACCGGGCGGCAGGCTGCCGCCGAACGCGGACAGGATCGACCCGGGCAACCGGTCGAACAGCACGGTGAGGAAGACCGCGACGCCCAGCGTGCCGCCGAGCTGCCGGAAGAAGGTCGCGGACGCGGTCGAGACACCCATCTCGGTGCGCGGCACCGCGTTCTGCGCGGCGATGATCAGCGTCTGCATGCAGCCACCGAGCCCGAAGCCCATGATCGCGCTGTAGGCCAGCGGCTGCCACAGCGGCCCGTCGAAGCCGACCCGGGCGAACAGGGCGCAGCCGATCGCCAGGATCAGCGCACCGAGCACCGGCAGCACCTTGTAGCGCCCGGTGGCCTTGGTGATCAGTCCCGACAGCTGCGCGCCGACCATGATCCCCAGCACCAGTGGCAGCATCAGCAGACCCGCCTCGGTCGGCGAGAAGCCTCGCACCACCTGCAGATACTGCGGGACCATGGTGATCGCGCCGAACATCGAGACACCGATCAGGAAGCCACCGAGGATGGCGATGCTGAACGTCGAGCTACGGAACAGGCGCAGCGGGATCAGCGCCGCGTCCTTCATGAAGTACTCGACGATCAGGAACAGCAGCAGCCCGCCCCCGCAGATTCCGTAGCAGAGCAACGACTTCGGCGAGGTCCAGCCCCACACCCGGCCCTGTTCGGCTACGATCAGCAACGGCACGACGCCGACGATCAGGGTGAGCGCGCCGAGCCAGTCGATCCGGGACCGCACGCGCGCGTGCCGCACGTTCAGCACCTTGGCGACCACCAGGAACGCCAGCACCCCGACCGGCACGTTCACCAGGAACACCCAGCGCCAGCCCTCGATGCCGCCGAGGCTCTCGTAATCGGACAGGAACCCGCCGACCACCGGGCCCAGCACCGTCGCGATGCCGAACACCATCAGGAAATACCCCTGGTAGCGGACCCGCTCCCGAGCCGGCACGATGTCGCCGACGATGGTGAACGCCAGCGACATCAACCCGCCCGCGCCCAGCCCCTGGAAGGCGCGGCAGGCCGCCAGCTGGTACATCGTGGTCGCGAAGCAGCAGGCGGCCGAGCCCAGCACGAACAGCGCGATCGCCAGCAGATAGAACGGTTTGCGGCCGTAGATGTCGGCGAGCTTGCCGTAGAGCGGCGTGGTGACGGTGGCGGTGATCAGATACGCCGTTGTCGCCCATGCCTGTTCGTCGAATCCGTCCAGACTGTTGGCGATCCGGACGATCGCGACGCTGACGATGTTCTGATCGAGCGCGGCGAGGAAGACCCCGAGTAGCAGGCCGGACAGAATCGTGAGTGTCTGGCGATGCGTGAGGCGTGGTTCGGCAACGACGGTATCGGTCATGGAAAAGCCCTGGTTCTGATCGGCTGGCAAGTGGGGGTCGATCACGCGGCCCACACGAGGGCCGACAACCCCGCTGCGAGGAAAACTTTGCGCCGCGGGTGGAACTCTTCATGCACTGGTGCGCAGAGCTTACCCACGTCGTATCCGCCGCCGTCACCGAGGGATCAAGTAACCGATCATTTCGCACCGAAACGATAGGCGGCGGCGATCAGAACTCGCAGTTCCGGTACCCGCGCTTCGGCCAGGGAATGCACGACCACCAGGTGATTCCACCGCGCCCGGCCGACCTGATTCACCCGATACACCGGTGGGCCCGCGATTTCCCGGTCGATCGCGAGCATGATTTGCACGGTGCCTTCCGGATTCCGTCCGGTGATGTTGTAGAGCGATACCCACGCGAACTTGCGCGCGACGCCGAAGCCGATCTGCGATGCCACCGACAGTTCCACCGGACCGTTGGCCGTGATCAATTCCCGTAGCACGGTGAAGATCTCGAGGGAATGGGGTTTGCCCGCGAAGAAGGCGGCGATCGCGTCATCGGGGGAATCGCTCATCGGCGGGCGGTCGCATTCGGGACGGCGAGCCGGTCGGCGAAGGCGCGCAACGTCTCCGAGCAGCCCGCGTGGATGCGCACGGCGGCCAGATCGTCGCCGCGCGTGGGCCCCCGGTTGACGATCACCACGGGCACACCGCGCTTCGCGGCGCGGCGCACGAAGCGCAGACCCGACATCACCGTCAGCGACGACCCGGCGACGAGGACCGCGCGCGCTTGGTCGATCAGGCTGTAGGCGGCGGCCACCCGGTCGGCGGGCACGGTCTCGCCGAAGTAGACGATGTCGGGTTTGAGCAGGCCGCCGCAGCTCGCGCAGTCCAGCATCCGGAAGCGGGCGGTATCGGTGACCACCGCGTCCGCGTCGGGCGCCACTTCGATACCGGTCGCCGAAACATCTTCGGCGAAGCCGGGATTGGCGGCCTCCAGCCGTTCCGCCAGCGTCATGCGCGAGATCATCGCCGGGCAGCGCAGACAGCACACCCGGGCGTAGGTGCCGTGCAGGTCGATCACCCGGCGCGCCCCGGCTTTGGTGTGCAGCAGGTCCACGTTCTGGGTGATGACACCGGAGACCACCCCGGCGCGTTCCAGCGCGGCGACGGCCCGGTGGCCCTGATTCGGCCGGGCCGCGTCCATCCGCCGCCAGCCGAGGTGGTTGCGGGCCCAGTAGCGCTGCCGGAACTCGGCGTCGCCGACGAACTGCTGATAGGTCATCGGGGTGCGCGGCGGCGAGTCGGGGCCGCGGTAGTCGGGGATGCCGCTGTCGGTGCTCAGCCCGGCACCGGAGATCACCACGACCCGGCGCCCGGCCAGCAGCTCGGCCGCGCGCTCCACCGCCGCCGCGGTGACGTCCGGGGTGGGATCCACCATGAATCCACTGTACGAGCGGACGCGGGCGCCGCCGGTGGCCGGGTCGCGGCGGCGAACACGCCGACCGGAGTTGCGTGGCGGCGAGGTGCGGCGACATGATGGCTCATCCGCCCGGGGAGGAGACCTGTGTCCGACATCGACGAGTCCGGCCGCACCGCGCTCAACGCCGCGGTCGACGCGACGATCATCGCCGTCCGCCGGATGTTCTACGTCCTGGGCGACGACATCGACCGCACCGAGGGACCGATCGAGTTCACCTTCCACAACGGCGCCACCCTGCTCCTCGACGCCGGTGTCGACGGCGCGGAGCTGCGGATCGGCGCGGCGCCCTGGCGGGACCCGTTCGAACCGCTGGTCGACCCGGTGAACATCGAATACGTCGCCGCCTCGGGCAAGTACACCGCCTTCGACGTCACGGACGAACCGCCCTACGACGCCCTGGCCGGTCGCCGGGTCGACGCGGTCTCGGTCGTGCCGCTGCCCGACGGCAGGCCGCAGGCCGCCACGCTGTACCTCGGCGAGGGCATGGTGAAGGCGGAGTCGATCGCCGACGAGCTGATCGTGACGCTGGTTCCGGCGTGAGTCTTCCCGACCGGCTCCGCGGTCTGTTCCGTCGTCCGGCCTCGGCCGGGCCGAGGTTCGCGACGACCCCGTTGCGCCCGGAGTTCCGTGGCGAGCAGGTGCCGGGCAATCCCGTGTGGCGCGGCAGTCACGTCGCCTATCTCGGCGCGACGGACCGCGCGCGCTTCGCGCTGCACGCGCGCGCCGGGCTGCTGTACACCGCCGACGGCGCCCTGTTCGACACCACCGCGGCGAGCACCCTGTGGTCACCCACCGGTGGGCGCGCGATCTTCGTCATGGACGCCGACGGCGTCCTCTACAGCTCCCCTCGGCATCTGTTCGGCCGGTTTCACCATTCGAGCTTCCTGGCCGGCGGCCCCGTCGCCGCGGCGGGCGAACTGGTGGCACGCGGCGGCCGGATCCTCCTGGTCTCCGACCACAGCACGCACTACCGACCGGCGCGCCGGTTCACCCAGCAGATCCTGGACAGCCTGCGCGCCCACGGGATTCCGACCGACACGGTGTCGATCGAGTTCCATTTCGCCGAGCAGACGGGCACCTAGGCGGGCGCGCACACCTGCCGCCGGGAACAGGGAATGCCCTGGTCCGAGTCCCGGCGGTGGCGATCGGCGCCGAGGACACGACGCGCGGTTGCGCGCGGGCGGGGCCCACTCGAGGCAGCATGGGGCGCGGCGGAGCGGGTGACCGGGTGGCAGGGAAGGTGTGTGGCGGGTGAGCGCAGCGGTGCCGGGGCAGGTCAGATGGCGGGCGGGATGGGGCGTGGCGGCGGGCTTGTTCGTCGCCGTCTTCGTGCTGGTGCCCGCGACCTTCGCGGTGCAGGACGCGTGGCAGGTGCCCGTGCCGCGCACGATCGCGTTCGCCGAGATGGAGCCGATCCCGACCTCGTACTGGCTCAGCTGGGCACTGACCCTGGCCGCGCTGCTGACCCCGACGCTGCTGCTGGTGCTGCTCCCGCCGGCCCGTCTCATCGCGCTCGGCTATCTGCTGACCACCACCGCGACCGGGTTCCTGCTGTGCGCGACCACCGTGGGCCTGGCGTTCAGCGGCCTCGATCCGGCGTGACCTGGGTCAGCGCGAACTCCTCGGACAGGGTGTCGATGACCGAGCCGTGGATCTGCCGGTGCTCGTTGGCCAGCGCGGTGGTGGTGCAGATCCCGAACGCGCCCTCGGCGTCGTAGAGGACCGCGGCGCCCGCGGCGATGCCGTCGTCGCTGAGATGCGATTCCGCCTCGATGCCCATCTCGAGCCCGATCGGCATGCGCGAGAACGTGATCGAGACATCGGTGTTGATGAACCCGATCCCCTCGGTGCCCCAGTTGGTGACCAGGCTGGTCTGTTCCCCGGCCATCGCGGCGAAGCAGAACGGCGTGGACCGCTCACCCGCGACCACGGGGATATTGCGCACCCACTTGCGTTTCCTGGCGTCGTTCTGGTGCTCGGTCATCTTCACCGACCACCCGTTGCCGTCACTGCCGAACAGGTGCATGGCCTCGTCGACGGTGGCGAGCGCGTCACTCGGCGGCAGCGGCCGCTGCCGCTCGGGGCGCCACACCTCGCCCGGCGGCTGGGTCGACCGCTTCAGCAGCAGCGCGCTGCCCCGCGCGACCGGCTCACCGTCGGAGCGCAGCACGATCGCCACCGCACGGACTCGTTTGCCGTCCCGGACCAGCTCGCTGTCGACGGTCAGCGGCACCGCGGGCACCGCGCGGTGCAGGTCGACGGTCAGCCGCGCGGGTGTGAACCCGTCGCCGCAGTAGCGCGCCTCGACCTCGCGGGCGATCAGCCCGCACACCGGCGGACCGGACAGGGTGCTCGGTGCCCACAGGCTCATGGAGAACCGGGTGGGCTGGAAAACGCCGTCGTCCTGCGTGAAGTACGCCGGAGTAGTGCTCATTGCGACTCTCTTCTGCCCTGCGGCCGGCACCCGGGTGCCGTGGTGCGCCCACGCACCACGATCAGAGTAGAACGCGTTCTAGTTTTGGGGCAAGTCGGGCAGTTCAGGCGCGCTGCGCACCGCCACGCGCCGGGATGTAGGCGTCGATGGCCGCGCCGCTGATCTGCCTGCGCTCGTTGGCGACGGCCGACACGGTGCAGACGCCGAACTCACCGTCGGCGTCGTAGAGCACCGCCGAGCCCGCGGCGATGCCGTCGTGACTGAGGTGGTTGCCCGCCTCGATGCCCATCTCCGGGCCGATCGGCAGGCGAGCGAAGGTGATCGAGACATCGGTGTTGATGAACCCGATCCCCTCGGTACCCCAGTTCGTCACCAGGCTGGCCTGCTCGCCCGCCATCGCGGCGAAGACGAACGGCGAGCCGGCTTCTCCGGCCACCACCGGAATCCCGCGCACCCACTTGCGTTTACGGGTGTCGTTCTCGTGCCGGGAGATCTCTACCGACCAGCCGTCACCGGAGCCGTCACTGTCGAACAGGTGCACGGTCGGCGCCACCGCGGCCAGCAGTTCCGCGGGCGGCAGCGGGGGCCGCCGCGTCTCGCGCCACACCTGTCCCGGCGGTTGGGCCGAGCGCTTCAGCAACACCGCCGAGGCCCGCGCGACCACCACGCCGTCGGCGCGCAGTACCGCCTGCGCGGCGCGCACCCGGTTGCCCTCGCGGGTCGGCGCGCTGTCCACGGTCAACGGGACCGCGGGCACCGGCTGATGCAGGTCGACGGTGAACCGCGCGGGCACGAAATCGCCGGTGCGGTAATGGTTCTCGATCTCGCGGGCGAGCAGTCCGCACACCGGCGGGCCGGACAGAATCCCGTCGGCCCACAGGCTCCGGCCCCACGACGTCGGCGTGTACACCTCGCCGTCGCGCCGGAAGTACGCGGCGGACTGCTCGGTGCTCACTCCAGCTCACCCTCGGTCTCGAGGTAGACCTGCCGCAGCTTGTCCAGCGTCTCGGGCTCCGGGTGCTCCCACAGCTTGCGCTCGGCGGCCTCGAGCAGCCGTTCGGCGATGCCGTGCAGCGCCCACGGATTGGACTGCTCCATGAACTTGCGGTTCACCTCGTCGAACACGTAGCTCTCGGAGAGCTTCTCGTACATCCAGTCGGCGACCACGTTGGTGGTGGCGTCGTAGCCGAACAGGTAGTCGACGGTGGCGGCCATCTCGAAGGCACCCTTGTAGCCGTGGCGGCGCATCGCCTCGAGCCAGCGCGGGTTCACCACGCGGGCGCGGAAGACGCGGGCGGTCTCCTCCGACAGGGTGCGGGTCCGCACGGCGTCGGGACGGGTGGAGTCGCCGATATAGGCCTCGGGATTCTTGCCGGTGAGCGCGCGCACGGTGGCGACCATGCCGCCGTGGTATTGGAAGTAGTCGTCGGAGTCGGCGATGTCGTGTTCGCGGGTGTCGGTGTTCTTGGCGGCCACCGCGATGCGCTTGTAGGCGGTGCGCATGTCGTCGGCGGCGGGGGCGCCGTCGAGGTCGCGACCGTAGGCGTAGCCACCCCAGGTGGTGTACACCTGCGCGAGGTCGTCGTCGGTCCGCCAGCTCTTGGAGTCGATGAGCTGCAGCAGGCCCGCGCCGTAGGTGCCGGGCTTGGACCCGAAGATGCGGGTGGTCGCGCGGCGGGCGTCGCCGTGCTCGGCCAGGTCCGACTGGGCGTGCGCGCGCACGTAGTTCGACGCGGCGGGCTCGTCGAGCTCGGCGACCAGGCGCACCGCGTCGTCGAGCAGGGCCAGTACGTGTGGGAAGGCGTCGCGGAAGAACCCCGAGATGCGGACGGTGACGTCGATGCGCGGGCGGGCGAGTTCGTCGAGCGAGATCACCTCGAGGGTGGTGACGCGGCGGCTGGCCTCATCCCACACCGGCCGCACGCCGAGCAGCGCCAGCACCTCGGCGATGTCGTCGCCGGAGGTACGCATGGCCGAGGTGCCCCACACCGACAGGCCGACCGACTTCGGGTATTCGCCGTGGTCGGCCAGGTACCGGGCCAGCAGCGATTCGGCCATGGCCTGACCGGTCTCCCAGGCCAGCCGCGACGGGACGGCCTTGGGATCGACGGAGTAGAAATTGCGGCCGGTGGGCAACACGTTGATCAGGCCGCGCAGCGGGGACCCGCTCGGACCGGCGGGGATGAAACCGCCGTCGAGCGCGTGCAGGACGCGGGCGATCTCGACACCGGTCTCGCGCAGGCGGGGCACGACCTCGGTCGCGGCGAACCGCAGCACGGTCTTCACCGCGTCGAGGCGGGTGTCCGTGGATTCCGGGTCACCCCCGGCCAGAATCGCCGTGGCGTAGTCGTTCACCAGGGCCTCGACGCTGTCGACCGACCAGTTCTCGGCCTGCAGCGCGCCCAGCAGTTCACGGGCACGCGATTCGACCACGTCCACGCGGTCGCGGGACTCGTCGCCGGCTTCGCTGAGACCGAGGGCCTCGCGCAGGCCGGGCACGTTCTGCTCGCCGCCCCACAGCTGGCGCGCGCGCAGCATGGCCAGCACCAGGTCGAGTTCCATCTCGCCCTCGGGCGCCTGGCCGAGGATGTGCAGGCCGTCGCGGATCTGCACGTCCTTGATCTCGCAGAGCCAGCCGTCGACGTGCAGCAGCATGTCGTCGAAGACGTCTTCCTCGGGACGCTCGGCCAGGCCGAGGTCGTGGTCCATCTTGGCCGCGCGCATCAGCGTCCAGATCTGCTGGCGGATGGCGGGCAGCTTGGCCGGGTCGAGCGCGGAGATGTTGGCGTGCTCGTCGAGCAGCTGCTCCAGCCGGGAGATGTCACCGTAGGTCTCGGCGCGCGCCATCGGCGGGATCAGGTGGTCGACCAGGGTGGCGTGCGCGCGGCGCTTGGCTTGGGTGCCCTCGCCCGGGTCGTTGACCAGGAACGGGTAGATCAGCGGCAGATCGCCGAGCGCGGCGTCGGTACCACAGGAGGCCGACATGCCGAGGGTCTTGCCGGGCAGCCACTCCAGGTTGCCGTGCTTGCCCAGGTGCACCATCGCGTCGGCGCCGAAACCGTCGGGCGCGGACAGCCAGCGGTAGGCGGCCAGGTAGTGGTGGCTCGGCGGCAGGTCCGGGTCGTGGTAGATGGCGACCGGGTTCTCGCCGAAGCCGCGGGGCGGCTGCACCATCAGCACCACATTGCCGAAACGCAGTGCGGCGATGACGATCTCGCCCTGCGGGTCGGCGGACCGGTCGACGTAGAGTTCACCCGGTGGCGGGCCCCACGCCTCGACGACGGCCTCGCGCAGGTCGGCGGGCAGCGAATCGAACCAGCGGGTGTAGGTGGCGGCGCCGATGCGGATCGGGTTGCCCTCGAGCTGTTCGGCGCTGAGCCAGTCCGGGTCCTGCCCGCCCGCGGCGATCAGGGCGTGGATCAGCGCGTCGCCGTCGCGCTCCGGCAGACCGGGGATCTCGCCGGGTTCGCCGAGATCGTAACCGGCGGCACGCAGTTCGGTGAGCAGCCGGATGGCGCTGGCCGGGGTGTCGAGGCCGACGGCGTTGCCGATGCGGGCGTGCTTGGTCGGGTAGGCCGAGAGCATGATCGCGATCCGCTTGTCGGCGGCCGGGATGTGGCGCAGGCGGGCGTGGCGCACGGCGATGCCGGCGACGCGGGCGGCGCGTTCGGGATCGGGCACGTAGGTGGACAGGCCGTCGTCGTCGAACTCCTTGAACGAGAACGGCACCGTGATGATGCGGCCGTCGAACTCGGGCACCGCGACCTGGGTGGCGACATCGAGCGGCGAGAGGCCGTCGTCGTTGTCCTCCCACTGCGCGCGGCCGCTGGTCAGGCACAGGCCCTGCAGGATCGGCACGTCCAGGGCGGCCAGCGCGGCCACGTCCCAGGCCTCGTCGTCGCCACCGGCCGAGGCGGTGGCCGGCTTGCTGCCACCGGCCGCGAGCACCGTCACCACCAGTGCGTCGGCGCGGCCGAGCAGGGCGAGCAGTTCCGGTTCGGCGGTGCGCAGCGAGGCGCAGTAGACCGGCAGCGCGCGAGCGCCCTTGGCCTCGATGGCGGTGCACAACGCGTCGATGTAGCCGGTGTTGCCCGCGAGATGCTGCGCGCGATAGTAGACGACCGCGACGGTCGGGGCGTGCGGTTCGAGAATGCGGGCGGCGCGGCCCAGTTCGCCCCAGGTGGGCAGTTCCACCGGCGGTTCGAAGCCGTGGCCGGTCAGCAGGACCGTGTCGGAGAGGAAGTTGTGCAGCTCGCGCAGGTTGTCCGCGCCGCCGGCGGCGAGGTAGTTGTGCGCGTCGGCCGCGACACCCACCGGCACCGTCGAGCACTCCATGAGTTCGGCGTCGGGGGCGATCTCACCGCCGAGCGCGACCATCGGCACCCCGCTCGCCCGCACGGCCTCGAGGCCCTCTTCCCAGGCGCGCTTGCCGCCGAGGATGCGCACGATCACCAGATCGGCACCGTCGAGCAACCCCGGCAGGTCATCCACCAGCAACCGCGCGGGATTGCCCCACCGGTAGTCGGCGCCGCTCGCGCGAGCGCTGAGCAGATCGGTGTCGGAGGTGGACAGCAGCAGGATCACAGGGTGAGGCCTTCCTCGGGTGACGCGCCCAACGGGATCGGTTGTCGTGCTCGCCGGAGAGGGTCTGGCTGTTCACAGTGGCGCGACCGCACCGGATTTCCACCGGTTTCCTCGACGCCCGCCGAGCATCCCGATGGTACTGGCCGCCCGTCGACCGCAACTTTCCAGCCCGCGCTCCACGGCGGCGATCAGTGTCAGTGGGTCGGACGGCGGGTGGTGTCGTTGGCGGCGATCGCGTCACCGACCTCGGTGACGGCGGCGCGGATCGTGGCACCGTAGGCGTCGTCGGGGAGGGTGTCCAGGCGTTCCCGAGCCGCGTCGAGGTGGCGGGCGGCGGCCGGGAAGGAGCCGAGCCGACGGAAGTTGTCGGCGAGATCGAGGTGCAGGGAGGGATAGAAGCCGGCCACGTTCAGGTCCGCGTGATGGGCTTGCAGGCGCAGGTCGGTGAGGGCGTCGGCGGCATCGAGCGCGCGGACGTCCCAGACGAGCGCTTCGGCCGGGTCGTCGCAGGTGTCGGCGAGGTAGTGGGTGAGGGTGCAGCGGTGCAGCGGGTCGCCCACGGGGCCGATGTCGGTCCAGACGTCGAGTAGCGCGATTCGTGCTCCTTCGGGGTCCCCGAAGCGAAAGTCCTTTACGCCCTGGGTGATTCGGGCCATGATCGGATCGGTGGTGGTCATCGGAGTCTCCTCGACGGTCGTAGTGGGTGGGGTGGGAGCGGTCGCCGTGGTCGGCGGAGCGGATGGGGAGTAGTCGGTCGGATGTCGCTCGGCGGGACCGCCGCCACGTCCCCGGGCGGCCCGGCACGACGTCGCCTGTGCCGACCGGCAGAGCACAGTGAGCCGGACCCGGCCGTGGTCACCGGGGGGGTGACGTCGTCCGCGACCGGGCGGCATGGGATGACCACGGTGAGCTGGTCGCCGCTGTCTGCGGACGCGGAGCGGACGCGGAGCAGCAAAGCAGGTGTTCCCGAAGGATCTCCGCCACGTCGTCGGCGGCCGGGCACTACGTCGTGTGCCGCCGGGCCCGAGGGGCCGATGGGTGACTCGGCGGTGATCACCGGACCGGCGCATCGTCGGCGACCGGGCGGCACGGCATGGTGAGGGTGAGCTGGTCGCCGTCGTCGGCGGAGCGGAGTCGGGCGGGGAGGTCGGGGGCGGTGAGATCGAGCATCACGTCGGGTCCGACCGCGGCGGCGACGGCGGGGTACAGGGTGGTCACCGCGAAATGGATCGTCAGGCCCGGTCCGGTGACGGTCGCGGGCAGCGGCCGGGGGTCCTCGCTGTTCGCGGTCCGCACCTCGCCCGTCGGATCGATGTGCAGCGTGAGGGTGGACGAGGTGGTCCGCTCGAGCGTCTCCAGCAGTGCCGTCCTGCTCAGCACCACCCGTGTGGTGACAGCGGGTAGCGCTGCCAGCATCCCCCGGTAGTCGGGGAACTCCTCGGTCGACCGGCGGCATCGGCGTCGATCAGGACCACTCGCCGCGCGTTCGCCGCTGTCGCCGTGCTCGTCGGCGACGTTCCCAGGCTCCCCCGGTCGGCGACCGTTCGCCCGCTCGCCGGAGGGATCAGCGGTTGCCGACATCTCCGGCCGACGATCGCCGCCGGATACCCGGGGCTCGGGCACCACCGCGCGCAGGGCCGGGTCAGCGGCGGCGATGACGACGTGGGTGATCTCCGGGCGGATCGTCACCGTGTGCTCCCGGCGCAGCCAGGAGGTGGCCGCGCGGAGATCATCGGCGTCGACGGTGGCCGACCAGTCGACCGTGGACGGGTGCACGGCGCGCAGGGTGCGGGTGGCCAGACGGTACCGGTCGGTGGCGGTGAGGATCAGCTCCTGGGCGGCCGCCTCGAGGTGAAGGGTGTTGAGCACCGGCAGGTTCGGGTCGGTGATCGTCGCGGCGGCGATCTGATCGATGGCGGCCGCGAGCACCGGACCACGTATCCGGATGCTGTCGTCCCTGCCCGGCTGCGGCACTGTGTCGTCGTCAGCCGGCGCGGAGCCGCGCACCGCATCGCCGCCGTTCGACAGGGCGGGGCCTGGAGTAGGCGTCGGGTCGGGCAGGGGCCGGGTGACCTGGCTGGGGCTCGTGCCCGCCCGGACCGCCGCCCGCGCCGCGTCGGCGGCCGCGTTGACC
>NZ_JBCGFB010000151.1:0-12720 GCF_038752175.1 Nocardia sp. No.11
GTCGTCGCTGCACGCGCTCAGGCCAAGGGCCGCGACCACGGCCAGTCCGGCGATCGCGACACGTCCGGTCGTACGAAGCTTCAACTGCTCGTCCTTTGCGTTCGAGGTGGGAGTGGTTCCATCGCGGTAGCCGAGGCTACTTCACGCGAGGCTGTCGAGGGGATCTGCCCGCGTCAGATCCTGATCGTCGGCTGGAAACGTACGCGCCGGGCCGGGACCTGTCGAGCTGGTCTCGAATCGGACCGTCACCACGCCGTAGCCCGCGCCCTGGACCCAGCCGTGGCCGAAGTCGGGGTGACGCACGTCCATACCGGGGAACCACTGTCCCGCAAGCGGATCGGGGCTGTCGACGGGCTCGCCCGCCGGTGCGGCCGACTCGACCTGGTCGACGCCGAAGTCCTCGGGAACGGCCTGATCCAGTTCGGGGAACAGTGATTCCTGGCGGACCAGCGACAGCCCGCCGTAGCCGACGCCGACGAGCCGGATCGGGCCGAGTTCGGCCGGGTCGATCGCCGAGCGTTGCGCGGCCGCGGCCAGCGTGGTCAGGTCGGCGGTGGCATAGGGCAGGGTGAACGACCTGGTCACGATGCTCATGTCGGACTTCTTGAGTTTGAGCACCACGGTGCGGGCGGCGCGGCCGTCGCGGTCGAGTCTGCGGTGCGCGGCCGCCGCCATGGCGGTGATGGCCGCGCGCAGCTCGGGCAGCGTGACGATGTCGCGCTCGTAGGTGTTCTCGGCGCTGATCTGTTTGGCCTCGGCGCGTTCGGTAACCGGGCGGTCGTCGATGCCGCGCGCGAGCCGGTGCAGCGCCGTGCCGATGCTGCCGCCCAGGATCGAGGCGGCCTCCGATTCCGGCAGCGCCGCGAACGCACCGACCGTCTCGATGCCGAGACTGCGCAGCCGGCCCTCGGCGACCGGGCCGATCCCCCACAGTTTGCGCACCGGCAGCCCGGCCAGCAGCCCGCCCTGTTCGGCGGGCGAGATCACCCGCATGCCGTCGGGTTTGGCCAGGCCGGAGCCGATCTTGGCCAGTTGCTTGCCGGTTCCCGCGCCGATCGAGGCGGTGAGCCCGGTCCGCGCGGTGACCAGCGCGCGCAGCATGGCGCAGTACTGCTCGACCTCGGCCACACTCGCGCCCGCCAGCTCGGCGGGTTCGGCGAACGCCTCGTCGAACGACAGCGTCTCCAGCACCGGGATCCGGCCGCGCAGCGTGTCGAACACCGCGGCGCTGAGCACCGAGTACACCGCGCCGCGCGGCGGCACCACCACCGCCGACACTCCGATCAACCGCCGGGCCTGATGCATCGGCATGGCCGAGCGCGCGCCGTAGACCCGTGCCTCGTAGCTGGCTCCGGCGACCACCCCGCGCTGACCCGCGCCGCCGACGAGCACCGGCCTGCCGCGCAGAGTCGGGCGGGTGAGTTGTTCGACCGAGGCGAAGAACGCGTCCATATCGATGTGCAGCACCCAGCGGCGGGCGGTGACCGCCGCATCCGCCCTGGCCGGGGCGCCTGCGGTGTTGGCGTCGGTGCTCACGCCCGCAATCTACGCGGCGCGGCCGACACATTTTCCCCCGCCGGTTGACAGCCGTGGCACAGCGATCACCCAGTCGGATATGTGATGATCGGTGGATGAAGATCCGCAAGGCTGTCATTCCGGCTGCGGGAATCGGCTCCCGGCTGCTTCCGCTGACCAAGGCGACGCCGAAGGAGATGCTGCCGGTCGGCGACAAGCCGGTCATCGAGCACACCGTCCGTGAACTGGTCTCCTCCGGGATCACCGACATCACCATCGTCGTGAGCAGCGGCAAGTCGCTGATCCAGGACCACTTCCGCCCCACCCCGGCGCTGGTCGCGCAGCTGCGCGCCGACGGCAAGTCCGCCTACGCCGACGCGGTCGAGGAAGTCGGTGAGCTCTCGCGCGCAGGCCACATCACCTACCTCGACCAGCACGGTCCGTACGGCAACGGCACGCCGGTCCTCAACGCCGCCCGCAATCTCGGTGACGAGCCGATGCTGGTGCTGTGGCCCGACGACGTGTTCGTCGCCGAGGTGCCGCGCGCCCAGCAGCTCATCACCGCCTACGAGTCCACCGGCTGCCCGGTGCTGGCGCTGCTGCCGATGGCGCCGGGCGAGTCGCAGCGCTACGGCGTCCCGGTGGTCCGCGAGGACCTCGACGACGGGCTGCTGCGCATCTCCGGCCTGATGGAGAAGCCCAAGCCCGAGGACGCCCCCTCGGCGTACGCGGCCATCGGCGGGTACGTGGTGACCCCGGGCATCATCGAGGAGCTGCAGACCCAGACCGAGAACTGGTATACCCACCAGACCGGCGAGGTGTACCTCACCGACGCGATCAACAACTACGCCGCCAACCACGCGGTGTACGGCCAGGTCATCCAGGGTCGCTGGTACGACACCGGCAATCCGGCCGACTACCTGGTCGCCCAGTTCGCCTCCGCGCTCGCCCACCCGGAGTACGGGCCGCTGCTGCGTCAGCTGGTCGACTGAGGCTCAGAAGCGCCGGATCGTGAAGATGTCGAATTCGCGCAGGGGATGCAGCCCCACCGGAACGCCCCAGTCGTGGGCGTCGAGGATCTGGCCCATCCCCGCGTAGATGCCGACGTGCGAGCCGTCGCCGTTGAGGATGACGACATCGCCGGGCGCGAGCCCGCGGAAGGTCACCGGCATGCCGACCTTCGCCTGCTCCCAGGTGGTGCGCGGCAGGTTGACCCCGACCTGCCGGAAGGCCCACTGCACCAGGGCCGAGCAGTCCCACGCGTGCGGCCCCATGGCGCCCCACTCGTAGGGCTTGCCGATCTGGGTGGCAGCGGCGGTGAGCGCGCCGATGCCGGTCGCGCTGGGTAACGGGATCGCGCCGGAGCCACTGGAGCTGCCGGACGAGGAGCCGCCCGAGCCCGACGCGCTGCCGGTCTGCGACCAGGCTGGCCCGGCGAGGACGAGGGTGGTGATGGTGGTGGCGACGAACCCGAAGGCCAACCGTCGCAAGACTTTTCGCCGCATTTGCTGTTCCGCCTCCCCGCTGTTCCTACGGACGTCGGAGCGTGGCGAGAAACTCGCCGGGCCGGGCGTCCCGGAATCGGGCGAACCCGGCGAGCTACCCGTGTTCGGACGAGATCAGACGTAACACACAGCTACTGCCGCCTCAGCGGTTCCATGCGCATCAGCAGTAACACCTCGATTGTGCTCGACGATCGACGGACTGTCACACACATTCAGCAAATTGTCAGCATCGTTATCATCGGCCGGGTGCGCGGACACGAACGGGGCGGGACCGAAAGCCGGTCCCGCCCCGCCGTTGTCGCCGGTCAGGCCTTGCGCACCCGAGCCTTCACCCCACCGGTGAGTTCGGCGGCCTCGGCATCGGTCGCGCCGAAATCGAGCGTGGTGGCGAGGACTTCACCGGCGATCAGATCGCGGTGGGTCCGCGCCCACGCCAGCCGCTCGGCCGGGACCTCCAGGGTGAGGGTGATCCGGTCCGACACCTCGAGACCCTGCGCCTTGCGGGTCTCCTGCAGGTCGCGGATGAGGTCGCGGGCCCAGCCCTCGGCCTCCAACTCCTCGGTGACCACCGAGTTCAGCACCACCAGACCGGCATTGCCGGGCAGGGCGGCGGTGGACTCGGGTTCGGCGGCCACCAGACGCTGGGTGTACTCCTCGGGCAGCAGGGTGATCCCGGCGGCGGTGACGACACCCTCGGCGGATTCGCTCCACTGCCCCGCCTTGACCGCCTTGATCACCGTCTGGACCTCTTTGCCCAGCCGCGGCCCGGCGGCGCGCGCGTTGACGACCAGCTCGAAGCGGCCGTGCGCGTCGACGTCGGTGGTCAGGTCGACCTTCTTGACGTTGACCTCGTCGGCGATCAACTCGGTGAACGGCGTGAGCCGCTCCGCGTCGGCCGCGGCGATGGTGACCTCGGCCAGTGGCAGCCGCACCCGCAGGTTCTGCGCCTTGCGCAGGCTCAGCACGGTGGAGCAGACCACCCGGACCTCGTCCATCGCGGCCACGAGCTCGGGATCGTGCGGCAGCTCGGTCTCGGTCGGCCAGTCGGCCAGGTGCACCGAGCGCTCGCCGGTGAGCCCACGCCAGATCACCTCGCTGATCAGCGGCAGCAGCGGCGCGGCCAGGCGGGTGACCACCTCGAGCACCGTGTGCAGCGTGTCCACCGCGTCGCGGTCCTCGGACCAGAACCGCGAACGCGACCGGCGCACATACCAATTGGTGAGCGCGTCGGCGAACGAGCGCAATTCGTCGGTGGCACCGGCGATGTCGTAGGTCTCGAGCGCCTCGGTGATCACGTCCCGGGTGACCGCGAGCTTGGCCAGGATGTAGCGGTCGAGCACGTGCGGCGAATCCGTGCGCCACACCCCGGGCTTCGAGGCGTAGAGCTGCAGGAAGGTCCACGCGTTCCACAGCGGGCGCAACGCGTGGCTGACGCCTTCGCGGATGCCGCGCTCGGTGACGATGAGGTTGCCGCCCCGCAGGATCGGCGAGCTCATCAAGAACCAGCGCATCGCGTCGGAGCCGTCGCGGTCGAAGACCTCGTTGACGTCGGGGTAGTTGCCCTTCGACTTCGACATCTTCAGCCCGTCGTCGCCCAGCACGATGCCGTGCGCGGCAACAGTTTTGAACGACGGCGAGTCGAACAGCGCGGTCGAGAGCACGTGCAGTGTGTAGAACCAGCCGCGGGTCTGCCCGTTGTACTCGACGATGAAGTCGCCCGGGAAGTGGCTGTCGAACCAGTCCTTGTTCTCGAACGGGTAGTGCACCTGCGCGAACGGCATCGAGCCCGACTCGAACCAGCAGTCGAGCACCTCCGTCACCCGGCGCATGGTCGACTTGCCGGTCGGATCATCGGGATTCGGCCGGGTCAGTTCGTCGATGTAGGGCCGGTGCAGGTCGGTCGGGCGCACGCCGAAGTCGGCGGCGAGCTCGTCGAGCGAGCCGTAGACGTCCAGGCGCGGGTAGGCCGGGTCGTCGGAGACCCACACCGGGATCGGGCTGCCCCAGTAGCGGTTACGGCTGATGTTCCAGTCGCGCGCGCCCTCGAGCCACTTGCCGAACTGGCCGTCGCGGATGTGCTCGGGCACCCAGCTGATCTGCTGGTTCAGCTCGACCATCCGGTCGCGGAACTTGGTGACCGCGACGAACCAGGACGGCACGGCCATATAGATCAGCGGCTGGCCGGACCGCCAGCTGTGCGGGTAGGAGTGCTCGATCGTCTCGTGCCGCAACAGCTTTCCGGCGGCCTTGAGATCCTTGATGATCACCGGGTTGGCGTCGAAGACCATCAGGCCCTCGTACGGCGGCACCATCGAGGTGAACTTGCCGGCCGGGTCCAGCGGCTGGACGATCTCGATCCCGTTCGCCGAGGCGACGTCCATGTCCTCCTCACCGAAGGCCGGCGCGAGGTGGACGACGCCGGTACCGGAGTCGGTGGTGACGTAGTCGGCCTCGAGCACGCGGTGCGCGTTCGGGTGGCCGAGGAAGAAGTCGAACGGCGGTCGGTAGGACAGCCCGGCCAGCGCGGCGCCGTCGTACTCGCCGAGCACCTCCGGCTCGTCACCGAGCTCGCGGGCGTAGTGCGAGACCCGTTCGGCGGCAAGCACATAGCGCTTGCCGTCGGCGCCGCGCACGTGCACGTAGCGCACGTCGGGGTGCACCGCGATCGCCAGGTTGGACGGCAGCGTCCACGGTGTGGTGGTCCAGATCAGCGCGTTGGCGCCGTCGAGGGCCGCGAAGGGATGCTCGGCCGGGACGACGAGCTGCATGTCGACGGTGACCGCGGGGTCCTGCCGCATCTTGTACGCGTCGTCGAGACGGGTCTCCTGGTTCGACAGCGGCGTCTGCTCGTACCAGCTGTAGGGCAGCACGCGGAAGCCCTGGTAGATCAAGCCCTTGTCGTAGAGCGACTTGAACGCCCACATCACCGACTCCATGAAGTCGAGATCGAGGGTCTTGTAGTCGTTGTCGAAGTCGACCCAGCGCGCCTGGCGGGTCACGTAGTCGCGCCACTCGCCGGTGTAGCGCAGCACCGAGGACTTACAGGCGGCGTTGAACTCGGCCAGCCCCATCTCGTCGATCTGGGACTTGTCGGTGATGCCGAGCTGCTTCTCGGCTTCGATCTCGGCGGGCAGGCCGTGGGTGTCCCAGCCGAAGCGGCGGTCGACCTTCTTGCCGCGCATGGTCTGGAAGCGCGGGATCAGGTCCTTGACATAGCCGGTGAGCAGGTGGCCGTAGTGCGGCAGGCCGTTGGCGAAGGGCGGGCCGTCGTAGAAGACGAACTCGGCCGCCCCGTCGCGGTTGGCCAGGCTGGCGCGGAAGGTGTCGTCGCGCGCCCAATAGTCGAGTACCTGCTGTTCGAGTTCCGGGAACGACGCGCCGGAACCGGCGCCGAAGTCGACCCGGGGGTACGCACCGGTGGTTGTCTCGTCCGCCATCGCGGATCTGCTCCTCGTGCCGCCGCGCCGTCGGCGCGAATCCTGGGCACGGGGACGATGTCGGCGCCGGTGCGCCGTACCGCGGTACCACCCCGCTTGCCCGTGCCGTCCCGAGGGAGCGGCGCGAGCCTCTCGTTGTGTGAGCTGTGACGGGCTCACCCGTTCGGTTCTACTGAGCGCGAGCGCCGTTCTTCCGAAGGCTCCCCGGTGATGGCCGGATCAGTGCCGTGTGTTGTTCGATTCTAACCGGGACCGTCCAACGGATATTTCGCGCCGTCAGTCCCGCCGGGCGTGTCGGCCAGGTGGGACCGGGTCGTTCTCGGGTTTTCGGGTGGCCAGCGCACTCACCAGCAGAGTGGCGGCACCGACGATACAGATCAGGATGCACCCCCAGGCCCACAGCACCGAACCGGTGGCGAGCGCCGCGACGAGCAAACCGAAACCGATAGCCGCGAGGACGAGCGTCAAGACGAGCATGCTGACTCCCAAGAACCCGAGCAGCCCGACGAAAGCTGGGCGTTTCCCGGGTCACACGGCGCGCCGTGTGACCCGGGTCCAGNGACGAGCATGCTGACTCCCAAGAACCCGAGCAGCCCGACGAAAGCTGGGCGTTTCCCGGGTCACACGGCGCGCCGTGTGACCCGGGTCCAGTTTACTTGCCGCCCTTGGCGAAGGAGGCGGGAGCCAGACTGTTGGCCGAACCGTTGGTTTCGCCGGCGAACTCGCCGCCGTCGACCGGGACGGCCGAGCCGCGGTTCTCCAGCTCCTCCAGCTGCGACTCCAGGTACGACTTCAGTCGCACGCGGTACTCGCGCTCGAAGGTCTTCAGCTGCTCGATGCGGCTCTCCAGCACCGTGCGCTGCTGGGTGATGGTGGCCATGATCTCGGCGTGCTGACGCTCGGCATCGGCGGTCAGGGCCTCGGCCTTGTCCTTGGCCTGACGGATCTGGGTGTCGGAGCGGTTCTGCGCGTCGGCCAGCATCGCGTCGGACTTCTGGCGCGCGTCGGCGATCATCGCCTCGGAGCGGGTACGGGCGTCGCCGACCAGTCGCTCGGAGTTTGCCCGCGCGTTCGAGAGCAGTCCCTCGGCCTCGGTCTTGGCGTCGGTGGTGAGGCGGTCGGCCATCTCCTGCGCCAGGGTGAGGACCTTCGCGGCCTGCATGTTCGCGTCCGGACCGGAGTTGTCACGCACGGGGGCGGCGACCGGCATCGGCGCGGGCGGTGCGGGTGGCACCGGCGGCGCGATCGGTTCCGGCGCCGGCGGCGGGGCCTGTTGGACAGGCGCCTTCACGGCGCTGACCGGCGCGGACGCGCGGTTCTTCTTGGCGTCGGCCAGCTCGGTGTCGAGCTCGGCGACCCGCTGACGCAGGTCGGCGTTCTCCTCGATCAGGCGCGACAGCTCCTGCTCGACGAGATCCAGGAAGGCATCTACCTCGTCCTCGTTGTAGCCGCGCTTACCGATCGGCGGTTTGCTGAACGCGACGTTATGCACATCGGCGGGAGTCAGCGGCATCGAAGGATCCCTTCACGCGTCTTTTGGAGAACTAGCAAGCGGTCTTCTCGATTCAGTATGTCACACGGAGGTCACGGGCTGCCCGAGCCTACCCACGATGGACATCAGGATGAACACCACGAAGAGCAGGACCATTATCGACAGATCGAGCCGAATACCCCCGAGATTCACAGGAGGTATCAACCGCCTCAGGAGTTTCACCGGCGGGTCGGTCACCGTGAAGATGACTTCGAGGATGATCACCACCACACCGGTCGGGCGCCAATCGCGCGCGAAACTGCGAATGAACTCGACGATCACCCGGCTGATCAGCAACAGCCAGAAGATGAAAAGCACCAGGTACAGAACCGCGAACAGGGCCACGTCTTCACTCTGCCGCAAAATCGGCGGCGTGCAAAATGGCCGCGCCGCGCAGTGCGCGGGCGGCCATCACGGTGTTGCGGATGTGGTGTCTATTTCTGGTTGTAGAAGCCGTTTTCGGCGATCCGGCGGCGCTCTTCCGCTGATACGTCGACATCGGCGGGTGAGAGCAGGAACACCTTCGTCGCCACCTTGTCGAACGAACCGCGCAGCGCGAAAGCGAGCCCGGCCGCGAAATCGACCAGCCGTTTCGCATCGGCATTGCTCAGGTCCACCAGGTCCATGATGACCGGGTTGCCCTCGCGGAAACGCTCACCGATGATCCTGGCCTCGCTGTAGTCCCGGGGACGCAGCGTGGTGATCTTGGACAAGGGACCTCCGTCCTCGAAGATCCCAGGCCGCCGCGCGGCGGCAGGCTCGGGGCGCATGCGCTCCTCCAGCCTGCGCTCCTCGGCGTCGGGATCGACCGCGAGCGCTCCACGGGTGGAGCCGCGCATGCCGGGTGCGACACCGCCGGCCCGGAACGAGCGACCAGACGACGGCGCGGTCTCGATCCTGGTCGGGCGACGTGGCGTCTCGTAACGATCGTCGGCGTAGGTGTCGGCGACGTAATCGTCACGACGCGCCTGGTAGGCCGACTTGTAGGCCGGCTGCGGGTAGTCGTCGGCCTCGTCCTCGAAACGGTCGGCGCCGTATCGGTCTTCGGCGTAGCGGTCGTAGCTGCGCGGGCGAGGGCGACCGGCGCGCTCGTCGGCGCCGCGAGGGGCGTGATCGTCGACGTAATCGTCTTCGTACTCGTCGAGCGGAACCATGCCGAAGTACGCCTTGAACTTGTGCAGCGTGCTCATCTGGTCGACCTTCCTTCGGCCCCGGTGGCGGCCGGGTGTTGAAGTTCTTGCTCAGCGCCTCGTCGGCCCAATCGTATGTGTCGAATGTGACTGATGAGGTTTCTTTGCTACGCCGAGGTTATCGGTCGCGCGCCCATCAAGGCGGTACCGACACGCACACACGTCGAACCGTGTTCGACCGCAGATTCCAAATCACCCGACATACCTGCAGAAAGTTCGGTGGCGTCGGCGTGTCGAGTCAGCAGCGAAGTGTGCAAAGTCGCAAGATTCGCAAAGGACGCATCACTGGCGGCGTCAAGGGGCGGAATCGCCATCAGACCGGCCAGATGCAGGCCGGGAGCCTTCGCCACGAGATCGGCCAGGGCGGGCAGATCGGCCGGTGCGACACCCCCGCGCCCGGGGTCGTCGTCCAGGCTCACCTGGAGCAGGACACGCAGGGGCGCGGTACGCTCGCCGGCTGCCATGGCGTCGCGCGCGGCCCGGTCCAGCGCGGTTGCCAGGCGTTCGCTGTCGACCGAGTGCACGGTGTGCGCCCAGCGCGCCACCGCGCGCGCCTTGTTCCGTTGTAAACGGCCGATCATGTGCCATTCGACGTCGTCGTAACCGAGCTCGGCGACCTTGGCCGAGGCCTCCTGCTCGCGCGACTCGCCGAACTCGCGCCTGCCGAGACGGTAGAGGATGTCGACATCGGCGGCGGGGAAGAACTTCGTCACCGGCAGCAGCCGGACCGAACCGGCCGGTCGGCCCGCGGCGGCCACGGCGGCGTCGATGCGGGCCAGCAGACCGTCGAGCCGGGCCGAGAGTTCCTGGGCGCGGGCGGTCTCCTGGGTGGTCTCGCGCGCTGCGCTCATGCGGTGGGGTCCATCCAGATCACGCCGGCGATGCGGCCGGTCGGCGCGCCGCGGCGGTGGCTGAACAGGGTCTTGTCCTCGATGGTGCAGCGCGGGTCGAGGGCGATCCCGCCGACGCCGGCCTCGGTGAGCTGCCTGCTGATGCCCGCGCGCAGGTCCAGACCAGGGGTTTTGCGGACCGTGGTGGTGGCGCTGCCGGGCAGGTGGGCCTCGACGTCGGCCCGCATCGCGGCCGGGACCTCGTACTGGCGGCCGGAGGCGGCGGGGCCGAGGAAGGCACCGATCCGTTCGACCCGCGCGCCCGCCGACACCATCGCCTCGAGCACCCGCGGCACGATCCCGATCCGGGCGCCGATGCGGCCCGCGTGCACCGCGGCGATGACACCGGCCTCGTCGTCGGAGAGCAGGATCGGCACGCAGTCGGCGGTGAGCACCACCAGGGCCAGGTTCGGCACGGTGGTGACCAGCGCGTCGGTCACCGGAACCGGTTCGGCGCGGGGTCCGTCGACGATCTCGACGTTGCGTCCGTGCACCTGCTCCATCCACACCAGCCGGTCCGGGGTGAGCCCGATGCCCTCGGCCAGCCGAACCCGGTTGCGGCGCACGGCTTCCGGATCGTCGCCGACGTGATCGCCCAGGTTGAACGAGTCGTACGGAGCGGCGGAGAAGCCACCGGCGCGGGTGGTGGTCACCCGGCGGACGGTCACGGTGGTGGGTGCGGAAGTCATGACTTCGAGCGTAGTGCCGTCCGGGCGGGGTGGGTCGCCCGTGGGCGGTGACGTCGGTCAACCTCGGCGCGGTGACATCGTTCGGCCTCGGCGCGGAGCGCGCTACCCCAGTTCGTCGAGCTTGCGGGCGATGCCCGCGCGGCTGGTGAGGCCGAGCTTGCGCAGGACGCGGCCGAGATGGTCCTCGACGGTGCGGGGGCTCAGATAGAGATGGGCGGCGATGTCCTTGTTCGTGTGGCCGTGGGCCGCCAGTTCGGCGACTTCCCGCTCGCGCCTGGTGAGGGAGGTGGGGCTGGGCGAGCGGGATCCGGCCAGGCTGCGCTGGGCCGTGGTGGTCTCGGCCAGCAGTCGCTGGGCGCCCGCGGCGGCGAATATCGCGCGTGCCGAGGCGAAGCGGCTGGTCGCCTGGCCGAAGTCGCCGCGGCGGCCCGCGACGATACCCGCGAGCAGTTCGGCCTGTGCGCGGTTGACCACCATTCCGGCGCGGGTGAACGCGGCGATCGCCCGCTCGGCCGATGTTGCCGCGGTGTCGAGATCACCGACGGCGACGGCGTAGTCGGCACCGGCGAGCGCGGCCGCGCCCACCTGGCTACCGAGACCCTCGTCGGTCGGGTGCGACGCGGCGACCGAGTGCGACGCGGCGACGGGGTGCGACGCGGCGACCAGGTGATCCGGGCCCTCGCAGTGCAGCACCTGAGCCGTGCTACCCGGGCTCTCGTCGGTGTGGTGCGCGCCTCGCGATGACGAGTGCCGGCTGCCGGAGCGAATGCCGGCGTCGGTGGGCGTCCTCGTCGACTCCGTGTCGCGGGGTTCGGGCGGTAGCTCCGGCGCGGTGGAAACGGCATCGCCCGCAACGGTTTCGCCGGTGGCGGAGGCCGAGGTTCGGTAGCCGACCGCTGCGGTCGCCCGGGCGACCAGGTCGGCGGCTGTGGTCAGGTCGCCGTCGGCGATCGCGGCATGGGCCGCCCGGGCCAGGTGCGTCGGATGCAGGGGGCCGGGGCGGGTGTCGGGGGCCAGGGCGGTCGGGGTCGAAGCGTCAGGGACCACCGGGCCGTCGGGCTCCGGCGCATCCGGGACCGGCGGACCGGCGGCTGGAGCACCCGGGACCGGCGGACCGGGCGCTGAGACTCGACGGGCCGGGGCACCGGGCACCTGGAGGTCAGGTGTCGGAAGGCCGAGGGGGCGGGCGGTTTCGACGAGGGTGGTCTCGACTACCTGGCGCCACCAGCGCATGGCAGGACGTGGGAGGGCCGCGACCGTGTGCCACTGGGTGGTGACCGCGTCGGTGGGGGCGGTGAGCAGCAGGGTGCGGAGCTTGACGGCGCCGGCGAAGGAGAGCAGGTCGGGGTGGTGGAAGGTGGTGGCGGCATCGGTCGCGTCGTCGGCGGCGGCGATCGCGGCGTCGAGGCGGCCGAGTTTGGCCAGCGAGTAGGCGCGGACGGTCTGGAGTTCGGCCAGGGCGTAGCTGCGGCCGAAACGGTGGCTGACGCGGATGGCACGGTCGAGGTGGGCGAGGCCGTCGCGGTCGTGGTCGAGGAAGTAGGCGCACCAGCCCAGGGCGGGAACCGCGTGGACGACCTCGCGGAAGCCGGCGTCGGTGAGCTCGTCGAAGGCATGGTGACAGTCGGGGTAGAGCTCGGCGGCGGTCCGGATCTGACCGTCGGCGACGAACCCGAGGCAACGCAGCGCCGTCGCGGCGGCCCGCACCGCCGGGTCCGCGATCTCGGCGGACTCGAACAGGGCGTTGAGCCGGGCGTGGCCTTCGGCGTCCTGGTGATCCTGCAATTCCAGGATGGCCAGCTCCAGTTGGACCGGACCGTCCCCGCGGCGCCGAGGCAGGGTCGCGGCGGTGGCGAGCAGAGTCCTGGCCTCCTCGACCCGGCCGCACATGCGGGCGCACCGGGCCGCCAGCAGCAGCGCTTCCAGCTGATGCGGGCCCGGTGCGGCGGCCGCCGGGGCGAGT
>NZ_JBCGFB010000152.1:0-12665 GCF_038752175.1 Nocardia sp. No.11
CGCGCGCAGCGGCTCGGCCGCCCTGCTCAGCGGCTCGGCCGAAGCCGGTTCCGCCGCCGCGGGCTCGGCGGCCGAACTCGCCGCCTGCGCGCTGCTGGAAGCGGTCATCCCGCTGCCGATCTGCCTGCTGCTGGTCTGACCGGGTACGGCACGGGCCTGCCACCAGAACTGCGGTCTGGTCCGTGCCGACTCCCCCGGCGAGGATTCCGCCATGCACAAGATCTTCCGCCTCACCGCCGCCACGCTGGCTCTCACCGCCGCCCTCGCCTGCGGAACCGCCTCCGCCCAGACCCCGGTCGCCACCCCCGACGCGGGCTCCTCGGCGGCCTTCAACTCGGTGATGTGCGCCCTGCTCGGCATCAGCAGCGAACACAACATCTTCTGCACCGGCGTGATCATCGGCTGACGAAGCCAGGCGCCCGGCCCGACCACCCTCCCCGAGGGCACTCGATGCTCGTTCGCACACTGACCACCTCGACCGCCGCGCTGGCCGCCCTCGCCCTGCTCGGCGCCGGCGCCGCGACAGCCGAATCCCCGGCACCGACCACGGTCGGCGCCGACATCGCCAGCGGCTCCGATGCCGTCCCCACGATCTGCAATACCGGGCCCGTCGGCTGACCCGCCCGGAACACGACAGTGGCCCGTCGACCGGTCGGTCGACGGGCCACTGTCGTGAGTATCAGTAGCGGTAGTGGTCCGGCTTGTACGGGCCTTCCACGTCCACGCCGATGTACTCGGCCTGATCCTTGGTGAGCTTGGTCAGCGTGCCGCCGAGGGCCNGTGGTCCGGCTTGTACGGGCCTTCCACGTCCACGCCGATGTACTCGGCCTGATCCTTGGTGAGCTTGGTCAGCGTGCCGCCGAGGGCCTCGACGTGGATCCGCGCGACCTTCTCGTCGAGGTGCTTGGGCAGCCGGTAGACCTCGTTGTCGTACTCCTGCGGCTTGGTCCACAGCTCGATCTGCGCGATGACCTGGTTGGAGAAGCTGTTCGACATCACGAACGACGGGTGGCCGGTCGCGTTGCCCAGGTTCAGCAGGCGGCCTTCCGAGAGCACGATGATCGACTTGCCCGAGTCGAAGGTCCACAGGTCGACCTGCGGCTTGATCTCGAGGCGGGTCGCGCCCGAACGCTCCAGCGCGGCCATATCGATCTCGTTGTCGAAGTGACCGATGTTGCCGAGGATGGCCTGGTCCTTCATCGCCTTCATGTGCTCGAGGGTGATGATGTCCTTGTTGCCCGTCGAGGTGATGACGATGTCGGCGTTGCCGATCGCCTGCTCCACGGTGACCACGTCGTAGCCGTCCATCAGCGCCTGCAGGGCGTTGATCGGGTCGATCTCGGTGACCTGCACGCGCGCGCCCTGGCCGGCCAGCGACTCCGCGCACCCCTTGCCGACATCGCCGTAACCGCAGATCAGCACCTTCTTGCCACCGATGAGCACATCGGTGCCCCGGTTGATGCCGTCGATCAGCGAGTGGCGGGTGCCGTACTTGTTGTCGAACTTCGACTTGGTGACCGAGTCGTTGACGTTGATCGCCGGGAACACCAGCTCACCCGCGGCGGCGAACTGGTACAGCCGCAGCACGCCGGTGGTGGTCTCCTCGGTGACGCCCTTGACCGAGTCGGCGATGACACTCCACTTGGTCTTGTCGGCCTCGAGGCTCTCGCGCAGCAGGTTGAGGAACACCTTGTACTCGGCCGAGTGGTCGGCGTCCTCGGGCGGCACCACGCCGGACTTCTCGAACTGCGCGCCGCGCAGCACGAGCATGGTCGCGTCGCCACCGTCGTCGAGGATCATGTTCGCGGGCTCGTCCGGCCAGGTGAGCATCTGCTCGGCCGCCCACCAGTACTCCTCCAGCGTCTCGCCCTTCCAGGCGAAGACCGGGGTGCCCTTGGGCTCGTCGACGGTGCCGTTGGGCCCGACGACGATGGCCGCGGCCGCGTGGTCCTGGGTGGAGAAGATGTTGCACGACGCCCAGCGCACCTGTGCGCCGAGAGCGACGAGCGTTTCGATCAGGACGGCGGTCTGCACCGTCATGTGCAGCGATCCGGAGATGCGCGCGCCCGCGAGCGGCTGCACATCGTGGTATTCGCGGCGCAGAGCCATCAGGCCGGGCATCTCGTGCTCGGCGAGGCGGATCTCCTTGCGGCCGAATTCGGCCAGCGAGAGATCTGCCACCTTGTAATCGATGCCGTTGCGAACGTCAGCGGTCAGCTCGGTGCGCGCGGGAAGTTCTGAGGTCGTCATCAGCCTCTCCTGGTAGTCAGTACCGAGGCAAGGCTACCGCGTGTGGGCTCGCAGGTTTCCCGGTCCTCGACGGGCGGCGGTCAGGCCGCGGCGCGGTATCGGGCCAGCAAACGCCGCTCCTTGGGCGGGGCGACATTGGCCAGCGACAGGTCGCCGCCGTAGTGGGCGGCCACCT
Organism: Nocardia sp. No.11; assembly: GCF_038752175.1. Lineage (NCBI taxonomy): Bacteria > Bacillati > Actinomycetota > Actinomycetes > Mycobacteriales > Nocardiaceae > Nocardia > Nocardia sp. No.11. The sequence goes on from NZ_JBCGFB010000152.1 coordinate 2,426, forward strand.
TGGGGTCCATCACCGCACGCCACAGCGGCGGGACGGCCGCCAACAGCAGCATCGTGGCGTAGCCGGCGGGCAGCTGCGGCGACTCCTCGGTCGAACGCAGGGTCTGGTAGCGGCGGCCGGGGTTGGCGTGGTGGTCGCTGTGACGCTGCAGATGGAACAGGAAGATGTTGGTGACCAGGCGATCACTGTTCCAGCTGTCGCGCGGGGAGCAGCGCTCCCAGCGGCCGTTGGGCTTGCGGGCCCGCAGCAGTCCGTAGTGCTCGACATAGTTGACGGCTTCCAGCAGCCCGAAGCCGATGACGGCCTGCAGGACCAGCCACGGCGCGATCGCGGGCCCGAAAGCCAGCAGCAGCGAACCGAACAGCACCGCGCTCATCGACCACGCCTGCAGGATGTTGTTCTTGGTGCTCCACCAGCCGCGCCCCTGCCTGGCCAGGCGCGCGCGCTCGAGCTGGATGGCCGACCGGAAGCCCCCGATCACGCTGCGCGGCAAGAACTCCCACAGCGACTCCCCCAGCCGGGCACTGGCCGGATCGTCGGGGGTGGCGACCCGGGCGTGATGGCCACGATTGTGCTCGACGAAGAAGTGCCCGTACCCGGACTGGGCGAGCGCGATCTTCGACAGCAATCTTTCAGCACTCTCGACCCGGTGGCCCAGTTCGTGGGCGGCGTTGATGCCGATCCCGCTGACGAAGCCGACGGTGGCGGCCAGTCCGAGCTTGTCGATGACGTCGAGTTCGTCGCCCGCCCACATCGCGCAGGCGATCACCAGGCCGATCAGCTGAACCGGCAGGAACAAATAGGTGCACCACCGGTAGTACCGATCGGCGGAGAGCGCCTCGTAGTCCTCGTCGCGCGGATTGTTGCCGTCCTCGCCGACGATCCAGTCCAGGACCGGAATGGCGATGAGCACGATCACGGGTCCGATCCACCAGAGCACTTCCGCCTTGGTGTGGTACACGAGTTGGGAAGGCAGCAGCGCCGACGCCGGAGCGATCAAGCCCAAGGCCCATAGATACCGTTTGGGATCACGAAATCCCCCCGGTTTGCCAACCGTTTGCACGCACGCTCCGCTGTAAAAAAACTAATCGCCGACCGATGTGAATACTGACAGACCGTAGGCGCGTTACACAGAGTCACGGCGCCAAACGTGGTGACGGTTACATGGTGGCGAATCAGAGCCGATCAAGCGCGGTCGTGATCGCCGTCACCGATCGGGGCCCGGACGCCGCGTACCTGCACGATCGCTTCGACGTACGGACTCAGCAGCGCGCTCATCTCGGCGGGCGCGTCCCGCTCCGGCACCGGCGGATTGGGGATGTAACTCAGCGCGATCCGCACCAGGGCGTGCGCGAGCACGTCGGCCTCCGCGTCGGTGGCGTCGACCCAGCTGCGCTGGAAGACCACGGCCAGCCGCGCGGTGGCGTGCTCGAGCAAGGGGCCCGCGTCGAGGGTGATCAGGCGCAGCAGGTCCGGCTTCATCTCCCCGGCCAGCAGCGAGCGCACCAGCGGGTCGGCCGCGGCCGCGAGGAAGAACCCGGTCATGCCGACCCGGATAGCGGCGCGGGCGTCGCCGACATTGTCGTCGAGCGCCTCGCGCACGTGGTCGACGAGCTCGTCGGCCAGCCGGAGCGCGTAGGCCTGGGACAGACCCGCGCGCGACCCGAACTCGTTGTAGAGCGTCTGCCTGCTGACCCCGGCGCGCGCCGCGACATCACCGAGCGTGATCTTGGACCAATCACGCTCGGTGAGCAGTTCGCGCATCCCGTCCAGGACGGAGGTGCGTAGCAGTTCCCGCGCGGCCTCCTGGTACGGGATGCGCGGTCCGGTGCGCGGCGTGCCCGCGACGCTCACGAACGTTCGATCTCGACCATGAAGAAATCGGACTTGGCCGCGCCGCAGTCGGGGCAGGTCCAGTTGTCCGGGATGTCCTCCCACTTGGTGCCGGGGGCGATGTTGTCATCGGGCCAGCCCTGCGCCTCGTCGTATTCGAACCCGCACTGCACACACTGGTAGAGCTTGTACTCGGTCACCGCGATACTCCTACCGCCTCGAAGTCGATCTTCTCCCGCACCCCGCAGTCCGGGCAGCACCAGTCGTCGGGAACCGACGCCCAGGGCGTGCCGGCCGGAAATCCCTCGCGCGGGGCTCCTTTCGTTTCGTCGTAGACATAATCACAGACCGGGCAGCGATACGCACTCATGCCTGGCCCTCCTGTCCGTACCGGGCGAGCACCCGCTCGCGACGCTTGGGTTCGATGTTGGCGCGGGTGACGTCGCCCGAGTAGTGCGCGAGCACGCGCTTGTCCATGACCTTGCGCCAGATCGGCGGGAAGTAGGCGATCAGGATCATGCTCGCGTAGCCGCTGGGCAGGTTCGGCGCACCGTCCCAACTGCGCAGCGTCTGATAGCGACGGGTGGGGTAGGCGTGGTGGTCGCTGTGCCGCTGCAGGTGGTACAGGAAGATGTTGGTGACGATGTGGTCGCTGTTCCAGCTGTGCTCGGGCGCGGGCCGCTCGTAGCGCCCGGTGGCCGTCTTCTGCCGGACCAGGCCGTAGTGCTCGAGGTAGTTCACCGACTCGAGCAGGCTGAAGCCGACGACGGCTTGCAGGATCAGATACGGCAGCACCTCGATGCCGAAGATCGCGATCAGGCCCAGCCACAGCACCACCGACATCGCCCAGGCGTTGAGCACGTCGTTGCGCAACGTCCACGGGCTCTTGCCCAGCCGATGCAGGCGTTCCTTCTCCAGGTGCCAGGCCGAGCGGAAGCTGCCCCACACGGTGCGCGGCCAGAACGCCCAGAACGTCTCGCCGATGCGGGCGCTGGCCGGGTCCTCCGGCGTCGCGACGCGGACGTGGTGGCCGCGGTTGTGCTCGATGTAGAAGTGGCCGTAGAACGACTGGGCCAGCGCGATGCGCGCGAGCCAGCGCTCCAGCTCGACCTTCTTGTGGCCGAGTTCGTGCGCGGTGTTGATGCCGATGCCGCCGATCATGCCGACGCTGATCGCGATGCCGATCTTGTCGACCACGTTCGCCCCGCCGGGGAAGCCGAGCCAGTGCAGGTTCGGCGCGGTGATGATGTAGCAGGCGAAGATCAGTGAGGCGTACTGGAACGGCAGGTACAGGTAGGTCAGGTACCGGTAGTACTTGTCGTTCTCCAGGTACTCCATCACCTCGTCGGGGGGATTGTCGCCGTCGGGACCGAAGAACAGGTCCGCGATCGGGATCACGATGTACACCAGCACCGGTCCGAGCCAGAACGGCACTTCGGCCAGGCGATGCCAGCCGAGCTGATTGAGGCCCCAGATCAGGGGGATCGCGATCGTGAACAATCCGGTCGGGGCGAACAGGCCCCACAACCAGAGATAGCGCTTGGAATCGCGCCACTGCGGGGGCGCCACCCGCTGTTCGGACGCGTTGGCATCTGTCGACATCGTCGTCTCCATCCTGCGACACAGCTCACATCTGTGATGTGCGTAACCCTCTGTCACAGACGATAGGTCCCGATGTGTCCGGCGTCTAGACAAATTTGCAGATTTGTAAAGCTGCAACAGTCGGATAACGGAACAGCGACCGCGCCCACCTGGGGCACGATCGCTGTCATCGCAGGTCAAAGACTGATTCAGAGCCCTAGACGCCCACCAGCAGAACATCGGCGCCGGCCGGTAGCCCGGACACCGGCCACCACCGCAGATCCGTCGATTCGGCACTGCGGACCGGCACCGCGCCCGGCGGGGCGACGATCTCGAACAGCAGGTCCAGATGCCGCGTCGGCACCCCGAGCGAACAGGTGATCGGGTGCGCCTGCGCGCCGTACAGTCCCGGCGTCAGCCGCAGGTCCGCGATGCCCGACTCCTCCACCGCCTCGCGCAGCGCGGCGTCGGCGACGGTCTCGTCACCGGGCTCGCAGTGCCCGCCGAGCTGGATCCAGCGACCCACCCGGGGATGCAGCGTCAGCAGGATCTCGCTGCGGTCGTGCGAGAGCACGATCGCCGAGGCCGTGATGTGGCCGGGCGCGTGCTCGCGCAGGCACCCACGCGGCGCCGAACCCAGGAACGCCAGCATCGCCTCGCGCAGCGATCGGTCCTGGCCGGACTCGGGCCGCCAGTCGGTCAGCAACTCGGTGGCCGAGGCGTGCAGGGACTCCGCGCTCACAGTTCGACCAGGCCCGCGCCCGGCGAGCCGACCGTACGCGGCGCGGGTTCGTCGAGCGGTACCCCGATCGCGATGGCGCCCAACGGCATCCAGTCCTCGTCCAAGCCGAGCACCTCGCGGACGAGTTCGGGCGCGAAGATCGTCGACCCGATCCAGCAGCTGCCAAGGCCGTCGGCGGCCAGCGCCACCAGCAGCCCCTGCACCGCGGCGCCGACCGCGACGGTGAACATCGTCTGCTCGGCGGCCTGGCGGCGGGCGTCGGGATAGTCGTGCGCGCCGTCGGGCACGCAGAACGGGATGATCACCTCGGGGGCGTCGAACAGGATGCGCCCCCGCGCGACCCGGCGCTCGACGCGCTCGGAATCGAGTCCGTCGGCGGTGAGGTCGGCCCGCCACCGCTCGGCCATGGCCTCGAGCAGCTGCGCGCGCAGCTTGGGCTTGCGCAGCCAGACAAAGCGCACCGGCCGGGTGTGGTGCGGCGCGGGCGCGGTGAGCCCGACCGCGACGGCGGCCCTGATCCGTTCCGGGTCGACCGGCTCGTCGGCGAAGGCCCGGACCGAACGCCGCAGCGGCACCGCCTCTTTGCGGCCCTTCTCGATCGCCTCGGCGGTGCCGAGCCAGAACAGGTCGTCGACGCCGCCGCGCAGCAGTGCCGCCGCGCTCGACCCGTCGTCGTCGGTCGCCAGACCGCGCACCACCGCGACCGGGACGCCGCCGAGCTTGCCCTTGACCAGATCGGCGGCGGCCGCGAGTTCGTCGGCCACGGCCACCTGGGTGACGTGCAGTTCGTTGCCCTGCCCGTCGACGGCGCCCGCGTAGTCGTGCAGCACGCGCAGCCCGGCCGCGCCGATCGCGGCGTCGATCTGGCCGTTGCGCCAGGCCCGGCCCATGGTGTCGGTGATGACCACGGCCACGTTCACCCCGAGCCGCTGCGCCAGCGCGGCGCGCAGCGCCTTGGCACTGCCGTCGGGATCGGTGGGCAGCAGCACCAGTTCGCCCTCGGCCACGTTCGAGCCGTCGACGCCGGAGGCGGCCTGCACGATGCCGAGCCGGTTCTCGGTGATCAGGGTGCGGCCCTTGCGGGCGAGCACCCGCACCGCCTCCTCGTCGACCAGCTTGCGGCGCGCGGTGTCGCGCTCCTCGGGATCGGTCGGCGCGGCGACGATACGGCCCTCGGCCTTGGAGACGATCTTGCTGGTGACCACGACGACGTCGCCATCGGCCAGCCACGGCGCCTGTGCGGCAAGGTGTTCGGCGAGGTCGTCGCCGGGCCGGAACTCCGGCAGGCCGGTCACCGGCAGGATCCGCAGCTCGTCGGCCGCGTGGTCGGGCAGCACGCTCACGGCTGCGTCCTCACGGCCCGCTCGGGCGCCCTCCGTGGTTACGCGGGCTGCCTCCTCCGGGCGCTGACCGATCATGCCGGGACTCCTGCCAGTTCCAGTGCGGCGCGGGCCATTTCGGCCGTGGCCTCGGGGTCGGTCATCAGCAGCGGCACGCTGCGGACCTCGACGCCGGGGACCTCGGCGGTGTCGGTGGAGTGCACCAGCCAGCCGTCGAGGATGCCGGTGGCCGAGCGGGCGCCGTAGTGCCGCCCGATCGCCTCGGCGGTGGATTCCACGCCGATCACCGTCAGGCACTCATCGGCCATGCCGCGCAACGGCTTTCCGTCGATCACCGGCGAGAGGCCGATGACCTTGGCCGCGGTGGTGCGCAACGCGCCCCGGATACCGGGCACGGCGAGGATCGCGCCGATGCTCACGACGGGGTTCGACGGGGCCAGCAACACGGCGTCGGCGGAAGCTATGATTTCGGTCACATCGGGGGCCGGGGAGGCTTGTTCGGCGCCGATCGAGGCAAAGGAATGAGTCGGGAGCGCCGCGCGGTACCGCACCCACCATTCCTGGAAGTGGATCGCGCGACGTTCGCCGGCGTTGTCGGGATCGCTGACGACGACGTGGGTTTCACAGCGATCGTCGGTTGCCGGGATCAGGCGCACGCCCGGCTGCCACCGATTGCACAGCGCTTCGGTGACCGCGGACAGCGGATATCCGGCGCGCAGCATCTCGGTGCGGATGAGGTGGGTGGCGATGTCACGATCGCCCAGGCCGAACCAATCGGGCTGGGCGTTGTAGGCGGCCAGCTCCTCTTTCGCGTGCCAGGTCTCGTTCGCGTGGCCCCACCCGCGCTCGGTGTCGATGCCGCCACCGAGGGTGTACATGCAGGTGTCGAGGTCGGGACAGATGCGAAGCCCGTGCATCCAGACGTCGTCGCCGACGTTGACGATGGCGGAGATGTCGGCGTCGGGCAGCAGCTGCCTGACGCCTTGCAGGAACCGTGCACCGCCGACGCCGCCGACCAGAACGGCGATCTTGGGCTCGCGCACCGCGTGTTGTGCAGTCACAGGGTCACAGCCTATGCGGTGGCGGTTGCCGATTGATTTCGCGGCGAATTCCAGCAAAGTTGCTGGTCATTTGCCACAGCACATAACAAGATCAAAACGAAAGGCGGGTGCGGAGTGTAACGGAAGGGTGACGGCGGGTTGACCACCGGCGAGTGCGGCGTGTCTAATCACAGACATGTCATTCCGGTCACCGCGAGAAGGCATAGCGCGGGGGCGTTTGCGAGAGGGTGTTGGCTCGCCGGAAGACAGGTTCGGGGAAGCCCGCGAGACTACGTCGCGGTGTTCGGCCGCCGGGGTTCGTGTTGGCCCGGCGGAAAGAATCATTCTGCGCTAACACATAGTGAGGAGGCGGAACGATGACCGAAAACATGGTCTCGCCGACCGATTCCACAGCAGGCGCAGCTCACGCTGTCTGCGCCGACACGAGCTGGCCGGAACCGGACGTGGTAAGCGAAGTCGCGGCTCCCCGGCTGAGTCTGGTCGTCACGGGCTTCGACGAAATGTTCGAGTCCATCGAAGAGCAGTGGCAGGAGCGCGCGCTGTGCGCTCAGACCGACCCCGAGGCGTTCTTCCCCGAGAAGGGCGGCTCGACCCGTGAGGCCAAGCGCATCTGCCTGGGCTGTGAAGTACGCGATCAGTGCCTGGAATACGCACTGGCGCACGACGAGCGTTTCGGTATCTGGGGCGGTCTCTCGGAACGAGAGCGTCGCAGGCTGAAGCGCGGAATCGGTTAAGAGAATGTTCGAAAGTAGACTCTGAGGCTCCAGCCCGGAGCACGCAGGCGCAGTACGTCGGTGCTTCGGGCGCACGCCCAGTAGTCGCGCCGTCCCCAGGCTCGACGGGCACGACCCGGTGCACGCGAGAAAGGTGGACGACTCCCATGGCACGTTCCCGCCGTCACACCCCGGCGCCCACCGCACGCTCGGTCACCCGCCGCGGCCGCGGTGTCCGTGGCCCCATGCTCCCGCCCACCGTTCCCGCGTGGCGCACGAGGGGCCAGAAATTCGACCGGCTGGTGCTCGAGGCCTTCGCCCCGCTGGACACCCGCTGGCACGATCGCCTCACCAAACTCGACATCGCCGTCGACGACGTACCGAAAATCCGTCCGCTGCACCCTGATTCGGTCACCTGGCCGGACGAGGTGGTGGCCGACGGACCGGTCCCGCTGTCGCGGCTGATCCCCGCGGGCGTCGACCGGCACGGCGCGGCCACCCGCGCCAGGGTGGTGCTGTTCCGCAAGCCGCTGGAACTGCGCGCCGCCGATCCCGACGATCTCGTGGAACTGCTGCGCGAGGTCCTCGTCCAGCAGATCGCGACCTATCTCGGTGTCGACCCGGACCTGATCGATCCCGAGCCCGAATAACGACCCGCCGACAACGGGACGTATCACCGCGTGTCCGTATCCACTTTTGCGGGCCGGAGGGCTAATCTCGACGTCGTGATCCCCATGCGTCGTTGCTGCCGACCCGGCTGCAAGAACCCGGCTGTAGCGACGCTGACGTATGTGTACTCCGACTCGACCGCCGTCGTCGGACCGCTGGCCACCGTCGCCGAACCGCATTCCTGGGATCTGTGCGAAACCCACGCCTGCCGCATCACCGCGCCCAAGGGCTGGGAGCTGGTCCGCCACGAAGGCGGATTCTCCTCGAGCACACCCGACGACGACGATCTGACCGCGCTGGCCGAGGCCGTGCGCGAAGCGGGCCTGCGCCGTCGCCCCGCCGACGCCGACCAGCCCGGCTACCGGGACAGCGCGCCCCCGCCGTCGCGGACCACCCGCACCGGCCGCCGCGGCCACCTGCGCGTCCTGCCCGATCCGTAGGCCTCGGCAACCCACTCATCGCTCGAGGATCCGGACAACTCACCGACCACGTCCCAGTCCGTCCGTCATCACGCAGGACCTGTCGCGAACCGTCGCGCTACCGGACCTGTACGGCCTCAGTCGCGGAGAGGCGGATAGGGTGAGACTCATGACGACTGTCGCGCGCTCTGGCGAACTCGTGAACGCCGTGATCAAGGCTTATGACGTCCGCGGGGTGGTGGGCGAACAGATCGATGCGGGATTCGTCAGGGATGTGGGCGCGTCCTTCGCCCGGCTGATGCGCGCCGAGGGCGCGACCCGGGTCGTGATCGGCCACGACATGCGCGAGTCCTCCCCCGAGCTGTCGGCGGCCTTCGCCGAGGGCGTGCGGGCCCAGGGCCTCGATGTGGTGCACATCGGCCTGGCCTCGACCGACCAGCTCTACTTCGCCTCGGGCAAGCTGAGCTGCCCCGGCGCCATGTTCACCGCCAGCCACAATCCGGCCCGCTACAACGGCATCAAGCTGTGCCGCGCGAACGCGCTGCCGGTCGGCCAGGACACCGGGCTGGCCACCATCTCGGCCGAGATCATCGCCGGGGTCCCCGCCTTCGACGGCGCGGCCGGCACCGCCACCACCACCGATCTGCTCGCCGACTACGCGAGCTTCCTGCGCGAGCTGGTGAACCTCGACGACATCCGCCCGCTGACCATCGCGGTCGACGCGGGCAACGGCATGGGCGGCCACACCGTGCCCGCCGTGCTCGGCACACTCGGCCCGGTCACCATCGTGCCGCTGTACTTCGAACTCGACGGCTCGTTCCCCAACCACGAGGCCAACCCGCTGGACCCGAAGAACCTGGTCGACCTGCAGGAGCTGGTGCGCCGCAGCGGCGCCGACATCGGCCTGGCCTTCGACGGCGACGCCGACCGCTGCTTCGTCGTCGACGAGCGCGGCGAGCCGGTCTCCCCGTCCGCGATCACCGCGCTGGTCGCCCAGCGCGAGCTCGCCAAGGAGCCGGGCGCGACGATCATCCACAACCTGATCACCTCGCGGGCGGTGCCCGAACTGGTCGAGGAGCTGGGTGGCAAGCCGGTGCGCACCCGCGTGGGGCACTCGTTCATCAAGCAGGAGATGGCCTCGGAGGGCGCGGTCTTCGGCGGCGAGCACTCCGCGCACTACTACTTCCGCGATTTCTGGGGCGCCGATTCGGGCATGCTGGCCGCGCTGCACGTGCTGGCCGCGCTGGGCGAGGGTCAGCGTCCGGTCTCGGAGCTGATGGCCGCCTACGACGTCTACGCGGCCTCCGGCGAGATCAACTCGACCGTGGCCGACGCCGCCGAGCGCACCGCCGCGGTGCTCGCCGCGTTCGCCGATCGGACCGTCTCGGTGGACCGCCTCGACGGCGTGACCGTCGACCTGGGCGAGCACGCCTGGTTCAATCTGCGCGCCTCCAATACCGAACCGCTGCTACGACTCAACGTCGAAGCCGGATCGCAGGCCGAAGTAAACGCACTCGTGACCGAGATCCTGAGCATCGTTCGCGCCTGACTGGGAAAATGGAACCAGTACCGGTGGAATCAGACGTCGGGAGCACGGCGTCGGACGAGGCAAACGGCTCTGTTCGACACCGAGATCCCGAGCATCGTTCGCGCCTGACTGGGAAAATGAAACCAGTACCGGTGCTGACTGGAATAGTGGAATCACAGACCTGGTATTCGCCGACGGCTCGCCGGCAGACGACACAGCGCGATGAGGGGAGGTGGGATCGGCGATGATCGCTGGCACACCCGTATTCGACCTCGACGATGCCGCGTCGCTGGAGGCGGCCGACACCGGTGGCGCCTTGCGTTCGGCGGCTTCGGGCGGCGCGCAGGTGCGCGC
>NZ_JBCGFB010000153.1:0-12646 GCF_038752175.1 Nocardia sp. No.11
CCGACCATGGTCATCCCGGCGGCCGCCGGTGCCGAGTACGACGGCGCGACCATGCGCTTCGGCAACCAGGCGCCGCAGCCGATCACCCCCGCGGGCGGCTACACCGGTCCGGCGACGCAGGCCGCCGCGCCCGCGGCGGTGGCGGCGACCAGCACCGCCAAGAACAACCAGAAGTGGCTGATCGCCCTGGGCGTCGGCGCGCTGCTGCTCGGCGGTGTCGTGCTCTGGGTGCTGTTCGGCGGTGAGCCGAACCGCGACTCCGGCACCACGACCACCACCACCCAGACCACCAAACCGCTGCCGCCGCCGGTGACCACCAAGTCGTTCCCGCCGCCGATCGTGCCGCCCACCGAGGCGCCGCCGACGACCACGGAACCGCCGCGTCCGACGACGACCACCGAGGCGCCGACGACAACGACGGAACCGCCGACCACCACGACGACACCGCCGCCGACGACCACCACCAAGGCGCCGACGACGACGAAGACCACCAAGCCGGCCACCACCACCCCGGCCGCCGGAACGACGACGGTCAACGGCAGGCCCCGGCTGCCCACGCTCGACCTGCCGTTCCCGGACGCCCCGAACGCGCTGGGCCCGAACATCACCGTCGACAACACTCCGCCACAAGGACAACCATGACGACCCCGAAGAATCTCTCCTCGCGGTACGAGCTGGGCGAGATCATCGGGTTCGGCGGCATGTCGGAGGTGCACAAGGCCCGCGACGTGCGCCTCTCGCGCGATGTCGCGATCAAGGTGCTGCGGGCCGATCTGGCCCGCGATCCCACGTTCTACCTGCGGTTCAAGCGGGAAGCGCAGAACGCGGCCGCGCTGAATCATCCGGCCATCGTCGCGGTGTACGACACCGGCGAGGCCACCGTCGACGGCGGCCCGCTGCCCTACATCGTCATGGAGTACGTCGAGGGCGATACCCTGCGCGACATCGTGCGCGGCAAGGGCCCGCTGGCCCCGCGCAAGGCGATGGAAGTCGTGGCCGACGTGTGCGCTGCGCTCGATTTCAGCCACAAGGCCGGCATCGTGCACCGCGACATGAAGCCCGCCAACATCATGATCAATCGCGCGGGCGCGGTGAAGGTGATGGACTTCGGCATCGCGCGCGCGATCGCCGACAGTTCCAACCCGATGACCCAGACCGCCGCGGTGATCGGCACCGCGCAGTACCTCTCCCCGGAGCAGGCGCGCGGCGAGACCGTCGACGCCCGCTCGGATGTCTACTCGGTCGGCTGCGTGCTGTTCGAGATCCTCACCGGCCAGCCGCCGTTCACCGGCGACTCGCCGGTCGCGGTCGCCTACCAGCACGTCAAGGAGGATCCGCCGCTGCCGTCGTCGGTGAATCCCGGCGTGCCGCGCGAACTCGACTCGGTGATCCTCAAGGCGATGGCCAAGAACCCGGCCAACCGGTACCAGACGGCCGCGGAGATGCGCGCCGATCTGATCCGGGTGCTCGGCGGCCAGAAGCCGAGCGCGCCGATGGTGATGAACGAGGAAGACCGCACCACCATCCTCGATTACGACGACGAGCCCGCCCCGCGCTCGTTCCGTGATCGTCGCGACGACACCTCCGAGCAGGCCGCGATCGCGCCGCCCGCCGAGGGCCGCAACCGGACCGGGCTGATCGCGCTCGGCGTCGCCGCCGCGCTGGCGGTGGCGTTCGGGCTGTTCTGGGTGCTGGTCGGACCGGGCAGCAAGGCCGACCAGGTGGCCGTCCCCGACGTGTCGGGTCAGCCGTCGCAGCAGGCCCAGACCGCGTTGCAGCAGGCCGGGTTCCACGTCGCCACCCAGCAGAAGGCCGACGGCAAGGTGGCCGTCGGCAATGTCATCGCAACCCAGCCGCTCGGCGGTTCCCGGATCGACGAGGGCAGCACCGTCACCATGCAGGTGTCGACCGGACCGACCCAGGTGCAGGTGCCGCGGCTGTCCGGGCTGACCCAGGCCGAGGCCGAGCAGAAGCTGAACTCGATCGGGCTGACCCTGAGCCCGAACCCGCCGCGCAAGGCGTCGAGCACCGCCGAGACCGACAAGGTGATCGCGCAGGAGCCGAGCGCGGGCGTGCGGGTCGACATCGATCAGCCGATCGTGATCACCATCGGCTCGGGGCCGGAGCAGGTCCGGGTGCCGACGGTGGTCGGTCAGGACATCTCGATCGCCCAGCCGAACCTGGTCGACAGCGCCGGGTTCAAGGTCGACATCCAGGAAGTGAAGTCGTCCGCGCCGAAGGGCCAGGTGCTCTCGACCAACCCGACCGGCGGCAGCAACGCCGAGAAGGGGTCGACCATCACCGTGCAGGTCTCGGCCGGTGACCGGATCACGGTCCCCGACCTGAGCGGACTCACCCCGACGCAGGCGCAGGAACAGCTGCGCGCGCTCGGCTGGACCGGTCAGCTCAGCCAGACCACCGTGATCACGCTGGACGGCAGTGCCTCCGGCAAGGTCGTCGGCCAGAGTCCGGCGGCGGGATCCACGGTGACCATCACCGGCAACGTCGTGCTGCAGGTGGGTGCTTCGCCGCTACCGCGCTGAGATCGCCAGGTCTCGATTGCGTGGAGAACCCACCTGCCGCGACGCGGCGGGCGCAGAATGAGGCTGCTTCATCCCACCCAGCACCGCTGAACGAGGAGGTAGCCCTATGACCACGGCCAGGGACATCATGAAGCCCGGCGCGCAGTGGATCACCCGCGGTGACACCGTGGCGACCGCGGCGACGGCGATGGCCGATCTCGGTGTCGGATCGCTTGTCGTCGCCGACGACGACGAGCGCATGTGCGGCATCATCACCGATCGCGACATCGTCGTGAAGTGCATCGCGCTCGGCCTGTCCCCCGAAACCACGACCGCGGCCGAGTTGTGCGAGTCCACCCCGCGGTGGGTCAGCGCGGACGCCGACGTGGAGGACGTGCTCGACCAGATGGAAGGCCATCGGGTCAAGCGGATGCCGGTGATCGACAACAAGCGGCTGGTCGGCATGATCAGCGAAGCCGATCTGGCCCGGCACCTCGACGACAACCAGCTGGGCGAGTTCGTGACCGCCATCTACGGGCGGCCCTGACCTCAGCTCAGATCGAGATGGGAGTTCATCGACATGGCCTCCTCGGCCAGGTCGGTCAGCTCCACCACCCGCACGCCGTGCCCGCGGAGTTTGTCCACACCCTCGCACGCGGCGACGAACAGGCTCGGCTCACGCCAGGCGATGACGACGGTCGGGATGCCGGCGGCCAGGATCCGGTCGGCGCACGGCAGCCGGCTCGCGGTGGCGCGGGTCGAGCACGGTTCGAGCGTGCTGTAGATCGTCGCCCTGGTCAGCCGCGGATCGTCCGGGTCGAGCTTGTTCAGCGCCGACTCCTCGGCGTGCACCTTCTCGTCGGTCTCCCTGGAGTAGCCGGCGGAGATCTCCACACCATCGGCGACGATCACCGCGCCCACCGAATAGGCCGTCGGGCTGGGTGGGCAGTTCCTGGCGAGTTCGATCGCCCTGTGCATGAATCGGTGGTCGGTGCTCTCGGCACTGCTTGCGGTCATCGGGTTCCCCTGCTAGTCGGGAGTTATCCACAACTGTCGCATGATGTGGATTCGGTCATGTTCAGGTGTGCAGCGATTCGCCGGACAAGCTGTGGACAGTGATATTTCCCCAGGTCGTGAACATGATTTCGACCACAGGGCCGGTTAGCGGACGGGCTCGTCGCCGTGCCCGACCAGGTACTTCAGCACAGCGACATCCCCAAGTTGTTCCACACCCGCCAGCCGGAGCCGTCGTTGTGCACCACCGGGAAACCGCCCCGGGCCGACGAACCGCGGAGCCGCCGGGTCGCCGACCAGGATCGGCGCGATCGCGAGCCGGATCTCGTCGACCAGATCGGCGGCGAGGAAACCGGTGTGCATCGCGGTGCCGCCTTCGACCATCAATCGGCCGATTCCGCGCGCGCCCAGGTCGTCGACCAGGGCGGCCAGCGACAGTTCCGGGCCGAGCGCGACCACCTCGGCCAGTCCGGCGAGCCGGTCGCCGAGCCGGGCCGCGCCGCTGTCGGTGGTGTAGACGAGTTTGTCGCCGCCGGTGTGCCAGAACCGCAGCTCGGGATCGAGCTCGCCGGACGCGGTGACGGTGATCTTCACCGGATACTCCGGCTTGCCCGCCGTCACCCGGTCGGCCCGGCGCACGGCGCTGTTGACCAGCAGCCGGGGATTATCGGTCCGCAGCGTCCGCGCGCCGATCAGGATCGCGTCGGATTCGGCGCGGACCTGGTCGACGCGGTCGAAGTCGGCACTGTTGGACAGCAGCAGCCGCTGCGCGCTCGCGTCGTCGATGTAACCGTCCAGGCTCGCCGCCACCGACAACAGCACGAACGGCCGCACGGCGTCACTCCCCGGTGCCATCGCGGACCGCTACGACGTCACCAGCGCGGCGACTTCCGCTTCGAGCGCCGACACGAGGGCCTCGGCGGGACGCTGTCCACACACCTCGAGCCAGTTGGCCAGCATCCGGTGCCCGCCCTGGGTGAGCACCGACTCGGGGTGGAACTGCACGCCGTGGATGGGCAGGGTGCGGTGGCGCATGGCCATCACGATCCCACTCTCGGTGTGACCGACGACCTCCAGCTCCGCGGGCATGGTCTCCGGCAGGACGGTCAGCGAGTGGTACCTGGTGGCGGTGAACGGGTCGGGCAGACCGGCCAGCACGCCCGCACCGATGTGGAAGACCTCGCTGGTCTTGCCGTGCAGCAGTTCGGGCGCGCGGTCGACCGTTCCGCCGAACGCCTCGCCGATCGCCTGATGTCCGAGGCAGACGCCGAGCAAGGGCGTGTGGTGCTTCGCCGCCGCGTGGACGAGCGGGATGCTCGCGCCCGCGCGGTCGGGGCTGCCGGGGCCGGGGCTGACGAGCACGCCGTCGAAGGTCCCGCCCTCGTCACCACGGGTCAGCAGGGTATCCAGGTCGGCCAGGCGCTGGTCATCGTTGCGCCACACCACGGCCTCGGCCCCAAGCTGGCCGAGGTACTGCACCAGGTTGAACACGAAGCTGTCGTAGTTGTCGACGACCAATACACGCATGCGTCGAGGGTACGTGGCGACCCCGTAGGTCGTCGCATCCATTACCTGGTGGGATAGCCTAGGAGTTACCTGTATCCCGAATTCGAGGACGTCATGCCCAAGTCCAAGGTCCGTAAGAAGGCCGACTACACCCCGAGCCCTGCCAGCCGCACTCCGGTGAAGGTGAAGGCGGGCCCGTCGCCGGCTTGGTACGTCGCGATCATGCTTGGCTTCATGCTGGCCGGGCTCGTGTGGCTGCTGGTGTACTACCTGGCCGCCGAGCACATCGGCTGGATGAACGATCTCAACGCCTGGAACTTCCTGATCGGGTTCGGCCTGATGGTCATCGGCCTGATCATGACCATGCGATGGCGCTGAGCGATCGCCGCACACCGGATTACACCGGTGTTATTCATGCACACCTGTGGATGAAGCTGTGGACAACTCGAGGAGCAATGGGGGACGACGCCGCGTGAACGCTGTGGATTCCGCCGACAGCAGGTCGTGGACAACTCCCACCGCCGGTCTGCTCGCCGTCGCCGGCGGCGGCCTCATCCTCGTCGTCGCCGCGGTGCTGGCTCAGGACGGCCCCAGCAGGCTGCTCGTCGGCCTGGCCGCGGTCGCGGTCCTGGGGATGGCGATCCTCGGCGTGCGCCAGCGTCCCCGGCTGACCATGGTCTCCGGTCCCGCGCCGCGCCTGGTGGTCGGCACGCTGACCGGGCCCAAGACCTACCCGCTGACCCGGATCGACCGGATTCGGATGGTCTCCTACCGCCGCCTCGGCCGGAAGTCGGCGATGCTCGAGATCGATGTCCAGCACGAGGGCTCGGAGCGGCTGCTGATCTTCGGCCGCTGGGATCTGGGCACCAACCCGCACGACGTCTACGACGCGCTGGTCGTCAACGGCTTCGCCTCGGTCACCGACTGACCGCAACGTTTCACGTGAAGCAACGAACTCCCCGTCGCGCTCCGGCGCGGCGGGGAGTTCTGTTGTGCGCAGCCGCTGTCAGCCGATGGTCACCGAGGAGATGACGACCGGCTCGACCGGCCGATCGTTGCGATCGGTCTTCACCGAGGCGATCGCGTCGACGACCTTGCGCGAATCGGGATCGACCACCTCGCCGAAGATCGTGTGCTTGCGGTTGAGGTGCGGCTGGGCACCGACCGTGATGAAGAACTGCGAACCATTGGTCGCGGGCCCTCCGTTGGCCATCGCCAGCAGATAGCCGCGATCGAAGCGCAGCTCCGGATGGAACTCGTCACCGAACTCGTAGCCGGGCCCGCCGCGACCGGTGCCGGTCGGGTCGCCGCCCTGGATCATGAACCCCGGGATCACCCGGTGGAAGACGGCGCCGTCGTAGAACGGGCCAGCGTCCGTGCCACCGGCGTTCGCGGTGGTGTAGGGCGCGCTGCCGTCGGCGAGACCGACGAAGTTGCGCACCGTCTTGGGCGCGTGGTTGCCGAAGAGCGCGATCTTGATATCGCCGTGGTTGGTGTGCAGCGTCGCCACGGCCGTCTGGTTGGGTGAGGTCACGGCAGTTATGGTGCCACGGGGGCGGCGGGAAGCCGGGAAGCTGTGCCACAGTGGTCGCATGAAGCTTCGTAACCCGATCATCGCCGCCGTCGGGATCGCCGGGGCGGCGGCCCTGGCCCTCCTCGCTCGCAGCAAGCGACCGCAACTTCCCGAGCCCGCCGCCGAGCCGCCGCGCCTCGGCTACTCCCGCAACGGTGCCGCGCCGGTCTCCGGGGTGGAGACCGGCGCGCACTGAGCCGTCAGCGGCTCACGGACTTCTTGTACTGCACCTGAGCCAGCGGCACGAACACGACCAGGATCACCACGATCCAGATCAGCGTCGTGACCACCGGATGCTGCATCGGCCAGGCGTCGGAGGGCGGAGCCATCGGATTGGTGTTGCCGAACAGGTCGCGCACGGCCTGGGTCAGCGCCGAGACCGGGTTCCACTCGGCGAATACCTTCAGCGGCCCGGGCATGCCCTCCAGCGGCACGAACGCGTTCGACAGGAACGTCAGCGGGAAGATCACCATGAAGCTGGCGTTGTTGAACACCTCCGGTGCGCGCACCAGCAGTCCGACGACCGCCATCATCCACGACAGCGCGTAGGCGAACAGCAGCATCAGCACGTACGCCAGGACCGCGTCCAGGAACGACCCGCGGATCCGCCAGCCGACGACCAGGCCGGTCAGCGACATGACGACCAAGCTCACGACGTTGATCACCACGTCGCTGATCGTCCGGCCGACGAGCACCGCCGACGGCGCCATCGGCAGCGAACGGAACCGGTCGATGATGCCCTTCTGCATGTCCTCGGCCAGGCCGGCGCCGGTGAACGTGGCGCCGAAGACCACGGTCTGCGCGAAGATGCCCGCGATCAGGAATTCGCGGTAGCCGCCCTCCACACCCTCGACCGTGATCGCCGAGCCGAAGACATAGGCGAACAGCAACACGAACATGATCGGCGACAGCGTCGTGAAGATCAGCACGTCGGGCACGCGCTTGATCTTGATGACATTGCGCTTGGCGATGGTCACGCTGTCGCTGACCACTATCGCGAGCCGTTCCCCGAAGGTGGGTCCCTGCACGTCGACCTTGTCGAGCGTGGTGCTCATCGGTTCTGTCCTTCCTCGGCGCCGACAGCCTGTTTCGCGGCATCGCTGTTGACGAGTTCCTCGGCCTCGTGCCCGGTGAGGGTGAGGAAGACGTCGTCGAGCGAGGGCCGCCGCAGCGCGACGTCGTTGATCTGCACCTTGTGCTCGGTGAGCCTGCCGATGGCGGTGACCAGGTCCTGGGAGCCGTCGGCCACCGGGACGGTGATCCGGCGCAGGCCGGGTTCGAGATGGATCTCGCCGTCGGCCAGCCCGGCGAGCACCTGCTGCGCCGGCGCCAGCTGATCGGGCGTGGCCACGGTGAGTTCGATCCGGTCGCCGCCGACGAGGGCCTTGAGTTCGTCGGCGGTGCCGCGCGCGATCACCCTGCCGTGGTCGATGACGGCGATCGAGTCGGCCAGCCGGTCGGCCTCCTCCATGTACTGGGTGGTGAGCAGCAGCGTGGTGCCGCCCGCGACGAGTTCCTCGATGACGTCCCAGAGATCGAGCCGGGCCCGGGGGTCGAGGCCGGTGGTCGGCTCGTCCAGGAACAGCACCGGCGGGTTGGCCACCAGAGCGCCGGCGAGGTCGAGGCGCCTGCGCATACCACCGGAGTAGCCCTTCACCGGCCGATCCGCCGCGTCGGTGAGCCGGAAGCGCTCGAGCAGTTCGCGCGCGCGTTCCTTACTGCGCGCCACACCGAGGTGATAGAGCCTGCCGACCATCTCGAGGTTCTCGAAGCCGGTGAGGTATTCGTCGACCGCCGCGTACTGCC
Organism: Nocardia sp. No.11; assembly: GCF_038752175.1. Classification (NCBI taxonomy): domain Bacteria; kingdom Bacillati; phylum Actinomycetota; class Actinomycetes; order Mycobacteriales; family Nocardiaceae; genus Nocardia; species Nocardia sp. No.11. The sequence continues at coordinate 8,422 of NZ_JBCGFB010000153.1, forward strand.
CGGAGGTGCCGATCCGGGAACGCAGGGCCTGTGGATTGCCGAGCACGTCGATCCCGGCGACGGTGGCACGGCCCTCGTCGGGGATCAGCAACGTGGTGAGAACGCGGACAGTCGTGGTCTTTCCCGCGCCGTTGGGGCCGAGAAGTGCGGTGACGGTTCCTTCGGGGACGGACAGGTCGAGCCCGTCCAGGGCGGTGAGCTGCCCGTACCGTTTGACCAGACCCTCGGCGACGATTGCGTCGGGCATGATTCTCCTGAAGTCGTAGTTCTACGCTGTTGCCCCAGTATTGCGGGACCCACCGACAAGTCGCACCCCCATTTCCCGGGTGCCCCCGATCCCGATGTACAGATCTGTTCGACATGCCGATTTACGGCGACACGCGGCGAATCGGACGGATTTTCCGGCGGACCCCCGGATCGCAAGCCCCTGGTCTTCGGGGCATCGATGGCGCACCGACAAGAACATGTTCAGCGAATTTTTCGCGTAATTCCTTGTGCACCAGCATATTCCGACCGATGTAAGACAACTGTCGGTTGGTTCACCGACCGATTCGCCGTTCACTACACCGGCCGCCGGCCACGGTCCAGGCCCAGAACGCCGAAAAATCTCGGAAACTGGCTCGTTGCGCGTACACGAATTCCGCTCGCATCGCGTAGGATCGTTCACGTCGGCCCCTCCCCCCCGGGCCGACCCTACGCGGGCCTCGGCTAACTCCCCCCCTTCGCCGAGGCCCGCTCCCCATTTTCCGGCAAGGTGCAGTTCCGGCTACCGGTGAGTACTCCCGGTCCGCGAAACCGTCACAGTCCAGCCACGTTCCCGCGATCGCCCCGCAACCGGGTCTATCGTCAGCCCATGGTGCCCGGCAAAGGCGCGCTCGCCGCGCTGGTCGTGTCGATGGCTGTCGTGGTCGGTTGCAGCGATGCATCCGACGACGAGAGCTCCACCGCGACCAGCACCGAACAGCTCCCACCGAACCAGGTCGCCGCGGTCGCCCTGCCCGACGACGCGGTCGACAACGCCGTCGCGAAACTCGACGAGCTGGCCACCTCGCTGATGGACAGCAGTCACATCCCCGGCATGGCCGTCGCCGTCGTGCACGGCGGGAAGACCGTCTACGCGAAGGGCTTCGGCGTCAAGCAGGCGGGCGGCCAGGACAAGGTCGACGCCGACACCGTCTTCCAGCTGGCCTCGGTGTCGAAGTCGGTCTCGGCGTCCGTGGTCGCCCACCAGGTCGGCGCGGGCACGGTCGAATGGACGACGCCGGTGGTCTCGAAGCTGCCCTCGTTCGCGCTGGCCGACCCGGCCACCACCGCCCAGCTCACCGTCGGCGACCTGTTCGCCCATCGCAGCGGCCTGCCCGACCACGCGGGCGACCGGCTCGAGGATCTCGGGTACGACCAGGCCGCGATCCTGGACAAGCTCCGGCTCGAGCCCCTCGACCCGTTCCGGATCACCTACCACTACACCAACTTCGGGCTGACCGCGGGCGCCGAGGCGGTCGCCGCCGCGGCAGGCGTGCCGTGGGACCGGCTCTGCGCCGAGACGGTGTACGGCCCACTCGGCATGTCGTCCACCAGTTCCCGCTTCGCCGACTACGAGGCCAGGCCGAATCGCGCGGTCGGCCACGTCGACGTCGATGGCGAGTGGGTCGCGAAGTTCGTCCGCGATCCCGACCCGCAGTCTCCCGCCGGCGGGGTCAGCTCCTCGGTGAACGACATGGCGCGCTGGCTGGCCATGATGCTCGGCCACGGCACCGCGAACGGAACCACCATCGCGCCCGCGGCGGCGCTGCTGCCCGCGATCACCCCGCAGGTGATCTCCTCGCCGGCCTCCTCCCCCGAATCACGGGCCGGGTTCTACGGGTACGGCTTCAACGCCTCGACCAGCTCCACGGGTCGCACCGCCTACAGCCACTCCGGGGCGTTCGCGCTCGGCGCCGCCACGAACTTCCTGGCCATCCCGTCGGCCGACGTCGCGATCATCGCGCTCACCAACGCCGCGCCGATCGGCGTGCCGGAGGCGCTGACCGCCGAGTTCGGCGATCTCGTCCAGTTCGGTGAGATCCGCGAGGACTGGCGGGGCATCTACCAGGCCGCGCTCGCCCCCATCAACGACCCGGAAGGCGACCTGTCCGGCAAGTCCGCGCCCGTCACTCCCGCGCCCGCCCAGCCCCTGCCGACCTACGTCGGCAGCTACGCCAACGAGTACTGGGGCCCGGCGACGATCTCCGAGGCCGAGAGCGGCCTGGTCCTCACCCTGGGCCCGGCGCAGCGCCGATTCCCGCTGCGGCACTGGGACGGCGACACCTTCGCCTTCGAGCCGAGCGGCGAGAACGCACCGCCCGGCAGCGTCTCGTCGGCGACCTTCGACAACGGGACACTCACCCTCGACTACTACGACGAGAACGGCCTCGGAAAGTTCACCCGCTGACCCTCACGCCTCGACGACCGCACGCCAGGCCGTCGCCAGCCGCAGCGCCCTGACCTTGCCCGCCACCCCGAGCAGCGGCTCGTCACGCTCCCAGCGGCTCCGGACCGCCGGGTCGACCCGGTCCCACAGCGGCGCGAGTTCGGCCCGCAGGCGCGTCAGCCGCTCGAAGATCCCGCCCAGCGCGATGTGTACGCCGGTCGAACCCGGGTCCTCGGTGCCCACGCCACGCACGGCCGCAAACAGGGCCAGCAGCTGTTGTACGGCCTCGGCGGGCCATTCCGCTTGCCGGGCCACCCGAACGAGCTGTCCGAGCACAGCGGCGACCACATGCAGATCCTCGACGGTGCGGAACGGCTTGAGGAAGTCGGCGTAGCCGTCGCCGGGCAGCAGTTCCCCCGGCGCGGCGTCGAAAGTGACGGTGGCGTGCGGGATCTCCGGAGCGAACGGCAGCGCGGGCAGCGGCGTCACCACGACGCCGGGACCGGCGGGCACCAGCACCGCCCGCAGCGCGGCGCGGCCGTCGGCCTGCTCGCCCGCCCTGGCGATCACGAGGAAGCGGGTGGCGAACTCGCCCAGGGTCGCGAAGGACTTGGTCCCGGTGACGAAGCCGTCGGCGGTCACCGTAGTCGTCAGCTGCGACGGCTTGGCCCCGTTCGCCTCGGTCGCGCACATGGAGGTGAGTCCGGTGGCGTCGAGCGGCACCAGCGCGCCGAGCGCTTCCTGATATCCGCCGAGAAACGCCGTACCTGTTCCGGCACTGTCGAATCCGGCGACAACGGCGCGATCGATGGAGCTGGCGAAAGCGGCGCTCCGGGCGCGATGGTATGCCGCGATCGCGGCGATATCGGTCGACCCCGACTCGACAGGGGCCGCACTGAGCAGAAAATCGAAAACCGAGGAATTCACAGAAGTGGAGCCTAGGGGAATCGAACCCCTAACCCCTGCCTTGCAAAGGCAGTGCTCTGCCAATTGAGCTAAGGCCCCTGGCTGGCTTGATGAAACCAGTTGGCAACCCGAATCAGCGGGTGGTGACCTCGCGCCAGAGGTCTGCGTCATCGCGCTTGCGGAATTTGGTGATACCGATGAGAACCGCGATCACAACACCGACCGTGAGGACAATCTTCATGATTCCCACCCTACTGTGATGTTCGGGAGTGGGCCTAGGAGGACTTGAACCTCCGACCTCTTCGTTATCAGCGAAGCGCTCTAACCGCCTGAGCTATAGGCCCGTACTCGTTTTCGATCCCCTGCCGGAGCAGTGAACCGCAACGAGGAACGAGGTTACCCTACCGGGCCGGGGATAACCAAAACGGCCGGTCAAGCCCCTTTTTACGGGGCTGACCGGCCGTCGTGGCAGAGCCTGTTCCTAGTCTGGATCGGCCAGGGTCACCTGGATGCCACCGACCAGATCGCAGCACTGGTTGTAGATGAACACGCCCACTGTCGCCAGCGCGGTGAACAGCACCACGTTGATCAGACCGATGACGCCCGCGTAGCCGAAGACGGTGCCCGCGTCGATCAGGCTCGACGAGCTGCCCTCCTGGTTCAGCATCTCGCCCAGCGAGTTGTCCAGGTTGTCCCACACGCCCATGCCGGCCAGCACGATGTAGAGCAGACCGACGGCCAGCATCCACACGAAGAACAGCGCCACGCTGATCACCAGGGTGATCTTGAGCGTCGACCACGGATCGATCCGGCGGATCTGCACCGTCGCGCGTAGCGGCTCACCGGACGCGGCGGCCGCGATGGCCACCGGCACGGCGGGCGAGACCGCCCCGGCGCCTGCGGCGGCGG
>NZ_JBCGFB010000154.1:0-12588 GCF_038752175.1 Nocardia sp. No.11
GATGCCACGGGGGCACGCGTCGGTGCAGTTGAAGGTGGTGCGGCAACGCCACACACCCTCGACGTCGTTGAGGATGTCGAGCCGCCCGACAGGCGTCGAGGACTCCTGGCTTTCTCAGAGTGCTAGTTCCCGTGGTACGGGCCGATGACAATCTGCGCAGGATCCAGTTCGCTGTACTGGAACACGTCTACTGACGTTCGCTCGACCTCATCGAATTGCTGCTCGCCTGAGTGATCGAAAACGACCTCGCGAACGGTCATCATGGCGGTAAAGTTCCAGGTCGCAGGCTTTTCGATGACCCACTCCGACTGCGTGCAGTCGCCGCACTCCTCGAGCTCGGACTCAATGGTTTCATCCCCATCGTTCTCGTCGCTGTGCGTTTCGCATGCTTCGAAGGTGGTGCGGTAGGAATGACCTTCGCTCCACAGGTAGGCCTGCGGTGGCCACTCCAGCTCGATCCATTGGCCAGGCTCCAGCGCATATTGCGCGACGACCCTCTCGAGCGCTGCCGCGTGGTCGGTCGCCGACCATTCGATGCGCGGCGGGTACGCGACATCTTCGATGGGGTTGATCCCGTCGTAGTAGGGCTCTTCACCCCTCAACCGGACTTCCCGCTCGATCCCTAGTTCGGCCAGCCGCTCTCGCCAGTGCTGCGCGCTCTTGTAGCCGCCGTGAACAGACTCTGGCATGACTGCGACCTCACCTTCCAACAGGAGGCCGGCTTGTCGAGTGAAGTAGTCGTGAAATGCCCGAGTGGGCAACCGGCCGATGATCTCGGTCCTGATGATCTCGTCCTCTGCCTCAGACAGGTCAGCCTGCACCGACGCCACAATCTCGGCGCTGGACTGCCCGCGTTCCGGCGCTCGAGTTTCGAACGCTTCTGCCGCTAGCCGGTCCCGCAGCTGGGTCAGTGTTCGAACACGGTCGTGTCGCGCGGCCTCGGACTCGAGATCTGGGTTGTTGTGATAGTCGCGTTGGACGGCGTCGATGATGGTCGCGAGACGCAGGGACATGCCTTCCCCTCCTAGGTGGTCGAATGAATTTGATTGTGCAGGAACAGTTCTCAGCGATCGCATCCGACCGTCGTGTTCAAGATGCCCCAGGGTGCCTGTCCTGTGCGTACTTCGGTGCCAGCACTTCCATCTGGTCGATGACCTGGCGAATCGCCGCAGGCTGCTTGTCCGGCGGATAGCCGTACCCTCGGAGCAGGCGTTTGATGGTCGAGCGGAGTTTGGCTCGGACGTCGTCTCGGACGGTCCAGTCGGTCTTCACGTCGCGCTTCATCACGGCGACCAGTTCCCGGGCGATATTGCCGAGGACATCGTCACCCAGTTCGATGACAGCGGACTCGTTTTCGTGGACCGCGTCGTAGAAGGCGAGTTCGTCTTCGTCCAGACGCGGGTTGAAGGTCGCGCCGCGGTCGCGTTCGGCCGCCGCTTCGCGGGCGAGCTCGATCAGCGCGGAGATGACCTGAGCGGAGGTGAGTTGCTGGTTGGTGTACTTGTTCATCAGTTCGCGCAGGCGTTCGGAGAAGGCCTTCTGCCGGACCAGGTTGTTGCGGGTGCTGTGGCCGACCTCGGCGGTCAGGGCGTCGCGGAGGGCTTCGATGGCCAGGTGCGGATGTTCGGCTTCGCGTGCCTGCTGCTCGAAGTCGACGGTGAGGTCGGTGAGCGACGGTTTGGGCATGCCCGCAGCGGCGTAGATGTCGATGATCTGGCCGGACGCGGTGGAGTCGGCGAGCAGTTTGTCGAGGGCGCGTTTGATGTCGGCGGGCAACGGTCGACCTTCGGCCTTGCGTTGTTCGGCATCGTATTTGGCCATCCAGACCCGGACCTGTTCGTAGAACTGGATCTTGGGGCGCAGGTCGGTCAGGGTTTCGGAGCCTCGGCTCACTGCCCACGCACGGCCGAGCTGGTTGGCGAGGTCGCGGAATCGGTCGGCCAGCGTCGGGTCACCGGCGGGAACCTGGTTGCCGGGTGTGGTGGGGGAGCGCAGGTACTCGAGTGTGCTGGTGACGACGCGCATGAACTGACCTGGCTTCTCGACGAGTTTCGACCACCACGGGTAGCCGGCGCACAGGGCGTCGAGCTGGGCGACCAGTTGCCGGGTGAGCTCGACGACCTGGTCCGGTGTCGACTGGACGGGCTGTTCCCGGCCCGCGGTGCGGGTGTACTCCTTGAGCGCGGCTTCCAGGTTGTCGGCGATCGGCGCGTACGCGACGACGAGGCCGTCTCGTTTTCCGGCGAACGTTCGATTCACCCGGGCCAGGGTCTGCATGAGCAGCGCACCTTGGATCGGCCGGTCGAGGTAGAGCGTGTGCAGCGGCGGCGCGTCGAAACCAGTGAGCAGCATGTTCTGCACGATTACCAGCTCGAGGGGGTCGTTCTCGTCTTTGAGCCGGTTGGTGATCGCCTTGTTCTGCGACTCGCGCCGCACATGCTTGCGGATCGGTTGCGGATCCTTGGCACTGCCGGAATACACGACCTTGACCACGCCCTGGTCCAGCGCGTCCGATTCCCACTCGGGTTCGAGCGCGATGATCTCGGAGTAGAGGTTCGCCGCGATCTCGCGGGTGGCGCACACGATCAGCGCCTTGCCGTTGCCGCCGATGTACTCGTTCATGACCGCTCGGCGGTCGCGCCAGTGCTCGACGAGGTCCTTGGCGACCTTCTTCAACCGCTCGGGCGCCCCGTAGAGGGCGTTGAGTACGGTCACCTCCTGTTCGATGCGGCGGCGTTCGATGTCGTCCAGGCCGATCACCGCGGCATCGGCGGCACCGTCGATCTCGGCGTCGGTGACCTCGGCGGCGACCTTCACCTCGGGCAGCCGCGGTTCGAAGATGACCCGCACGGTCGCTCCGTCGTCGACAGCGCGGGCGAGGTCGTAGATGTCGATGTACTCGCCGAACACATGGCGCGTGTTGCGGTCCTCGAACGAGATCGGGGTGCCGGTGAACGCGATCAGGGTCGCGTTGGGCAGTGCCGACTTCAGGTGCGCGGCGTACCCGTCGAGATCGTCGTAGTGGCTGCGGTGGGCTTCGTCGACGATCACTACGACGTTGCGCCGGTCCGACAGCATCGGGTGCTCGAGCCCGGACTCCTTCTCCTGCTTGGTCAACCCGAACTTCTGCAGCGTGGTGAACAGGATGCCACCGGTCTGCCGATCCGCCAGCGCAATCCGAAGTTCCGCCCGGCTGCTGATCTGCTTCGGTTCCTCCTGCAGCAGTGCCGATTTCGAGAAGGCCGCGTACAGCTGACCGTCGAGTTCGGTGCGGTCGGTGACCAGCACGATCGTCGGGTTCTTCAACTGTGGTTTAGTACCGACGAGGTGGGTGTAGAGCTCCATCTCCATCGACTTGCCCGACCCCTGCGTGTGCCAGACGACGCCGGCCTTGCCGTTGCTGCGCATCGCGTCGATGGTGCAGCCGACGGCCTTGGAGACCGCGAAGTACTGGTGCGGCTTGGCGATTCGCTTCAGCAGTCCCTGTGGGGTCTTGTCGAAGGCGACGTAGTCGCGCTGCAACTGCAGGAACCGTTCGGTCTGCAGCACCCCGTCGACCAGGTACTCCAACTGGATGCCCGCGTCCTCGTCCTCGATGCGGGCACCGAATGCCAGCGGTTCCCCGTTGTCGTCGACATTCCACGGCGAATAGTGGTTCAACGGGGTGAACGGGGTGCCGTAGCGGGCGGTGACACCGTCGCTGATCACGGTGAGCACGGTGAACCGGAACGCCATCGGGAACTCGTCGAGATAGGTCGCCAGCTGGGCGTGCGCGGACGCCAGGTCGGCCGCCTGCGAGCCTGGCTTCTTCAACTCGACGATCACCACCGGCAGACCGTTGAGATAGAGCACCACATCGAAACGCCGCCGATGCTCACGCGAGCGGACATCGACCTGACGGACCGCGAGGAACTCGTTGTCCTCGACCTGCCCACCGATGAAGTGGATGGTCGGATTCTGTTCCACCCCACGATGATCGACATAACTGATCCCGGTGTACCCCTGGATCAGGATCTGATGCAGCCGGAAGTTCTCCTCGATAGCCTCCTGAGACTTCGGCGCCAACACCTCTGCCCGTGCCTGCTCCAGAAACTCCACCGGCACGTCGGGATTCAGCTGCCGCATCCGCTCCAACAGCCGTCCTTGCAACACCAGGTCCTGCCAGGACTCCCGCCCCAGATCCTTACCAGGGGCAATGTCGGTGCCAGTCAGCGGCTCCCACCCGTGCAAATCCCCCAACCGCTCGACCATCATCTGCTCGAGCTGGTTCTCACTGACACCGACATTCTCGATCATTACACTATCGCTTCCACTTTCTTTTCCGCATCCTTGACACGGAGTTTTCCGGACATGAGAAGGGGGAGTAGTTCGTCCCGAGTTTTTTCGAGAACGCGAGATTCGTCGACTGCTGCTTTGACCCGACGCATCAGCGGCTGTGCGAGGACCTCGAATTTATCGAGGTCCTCCTGATCTGGAACCGCGACTTCGTACAGGCCGACATCTGCTGCCGCCAACCGCTGACGTCCAGTCGTGCCGACCATGTGCCGGATCGCGAACTCGCGAAACCTGGAACTGATCGCCATGAAGTACGGCAGAGACTGAGGAATGCCTGCTCGTGAGCGCATGACGATGAATTCTGTCGATCCGACTCCCACATCACCATCGGCGAGGAAGTCGACGTAACCGACCTTGCCGTTTTCCAAACACGGGGTGATCCTGGCCAGGAGGGTATCGCCATTGCGGAACCGGGCTCCGCCCTTTGCCGCACGACGGTCCCACTGGGAGACGGTCATCTGATCGGCTGGAAGATTCTTCATTTCCAGATACACAGGATCGTGTTCGCTCATCTGCAGCCGCTCGCTTGGATTGAGGTGGAACAGCGAGTTGATTGGACTCACTCGTGATTCCTCGCGATCAAACTCGTCCATGCCGAGCTGCGCAAATTTGGCAACTAGAAGGTCTTTGGTAATGGTGCCGATCCGGTTGTTGGCGGCGATCTTGTCATCGAGCGCCCCCAACACCTCCGCAATCGCCCGCTGATCAGAGAGAGGTGGAACCCGGAGCTCAACTCTCTCCAGGGTTTTTTGATTCAACGAAAGCATTGTTGTTCCGGAAGCATGCCTCGTAAGCCACTCCCGGACGTCCGCGCTCTGGAGCTGGTAGGCAATGAACCGTGATGATGCTGCGGCCCCTACCCGAACGCGAATGCCATCTGAACCTAGGAAATAGCCATCTTCGCTTGGCTTAACCCAGGCCGACCGGTCAACTGCGCCCTTCCTGCCGAACACAATGTCACCCGCACGAAGGACATATTCCGGAAGTCGTGAGGTTACTCCGTCGTCGACGCGTGGCGTTCGTTCATGCAGTTGGATATTGCCGTAGCCGACCTCGCCGACGGATATCACCGGGGTGCCAGTATCGGTGTACTCGCTCGCTTTGAGCGTGGTTCCGAAGGGGCCGGTTTTGATTGAACCACCGACCGATACAAGCAGTTCGCCTAGCGTGAGCGTGTTAGACATCGAGGCGCTCCAATTGAGAACGGACGGACTGCTCAAGCTGAACCGAAACGTCGAAGGCGCGAAGTAGTTCACTCGTCAATCTGGCGACCTTCAGCTCAACTGGCTCATCATCGTCTGTTGTCTCTGGGCTGCCGACGAATCGACCAGGTGTAAGCGTATACTCCGCAGCCTTGATCTCATCCGTACTTGCCGACTTGCAGTAGCCTGGCACATCTTCGTAACTCAGCCCTTTCGCTCCAGCAGAACGAGTACCTCGCCAAGCGTGGTAGGTGTCCGCGATCTTCGCGATGTCCTCGTCCGACAACGCCCGCTCGGCCCGGTCCACCATGTACCCGAGCTCCCGGGCGTCGATGAACAACACCTCCCCGGTCCGATCAACAGCCCCACCGCGCCCGGCTTTCTTGTCTTTGGCGAGGAACCACACGCACACCGGAATCCCGGTCGACCGGAACAGCTGGGTGGGCATGGCGACCATGCACGACACCAGGTCCGCCTCGACGATGCGAGCGCGAATGTCGCCCTCTCCGTTGGAGTTCGACGACATCGACCCGTTCGCCATCACCACGCCGGCCGATCCGTGAGGCGCCAGCTTGTAGAGCACGTGCTGGATCCAGGCGTAGTTGGCGTTGTTGGCCGGTGGGACGCCGAAGACCCAGCGGGGGTCTTCGATATTGCGGGTCCAGTCCTTGATGTTGAACGGGGGATTGGTCATGACGTAATCCATGGCTACGCCGGGGTGTTGGTCGCGGGCGAAAGTGTCGCCCCAGCGGGCGCCGAGGCCCTTGTTGTCCATGCCGTGGATGGCGAGGTTCATTTTCGCCAGTCGCCAGGTTTCCTCGATGGCTTCCTGGCCGTAGACCATGAGGTCGTGGGCGTCGCCCTCGTGGTATTCGACGAATTTCTCCGACTGCACGAACATGCCGCCCGACCCGCAGCAGGGGTCGTAGATGCGGCCTCGGCTCGGTTCGAGCACTTCGACGATGGTGCGGACCACGCTGGGCGGGGTGAAGAACTCGCCGCCGCGTTTGCCTTCGGCGCGGGCGAAGTTGCCGAGGAAATACTCGTAGACCTCGCCCATCAGGTCGCGCGCCTTCTGGTTTCCGTGGCGGCTGAACTTGGCGCTGTTGAACAGGTCGACCAGCTCGCCCAGGCGGCGCTGGTCGATATTGTCGCGGTTGTAGATGCGGGGGAGGGTGCCGAGCAGGGACTCGTTGGCTCCCATGACTGCGTCCATCGCCTCATCGATGAGCAAGCCGATCGACTTCGGCGACTCGCCGTCCTCGTTGCGACCCTTCGCGTACTTCGACAGGTAGCTCCAGTGTGCGTTGTCGGGTACCAGGAACACCCCGTATCCCCGGTATTCGTCGGGGTCGTCGAGGTCCATCTCCAGTTGCACAGGGTCCACGTCGTCGCCACCGAATTCGGTACGCAATACCTCACGGCGTTCGTCGTAGGCGTCGGAGACGTACTTGAGGAACACGAGACCGAGGATCACGTCTTTGTACTGGGCCGCCGACAGCGAACCTCGAAGCTTGTCGGCCGCCTTCCACAGCGTGTCCTTGAGCTCCTTCATGGTCGACGGTGCTTGCGCCACGTCGGCTTTCCTCGTCCTCGGGGGCACCCGGGGCTCCTCTCCTCGTTGACTGACGATGTCTTTCATGCCAGGGTTCCGGCCGTCGCGGCCGGGACACCCAGACTCACTGTGCCTGCGCCGATCCCGCTGATCAGAGCGCGGCACAGATCCTCCATCGCATCCTGCCGCGCGCGCAGGCGTCTGGTGTAATCGGCGGCCTCGGCCAGCACCGACTCGAGGCGCTCGGACTCCTCGGCGGGCAGCCGCGGCACGGTCCACGTCCGCCAGTCGGTGTTGTGCTCGGGCTGGTCGTTGATCAGCGTGGCCAAGGCGTACGGCCCGATCCCGGCGTGCGGCGTCAGCCGCAGGATTCGTGACGGGGACATCACCCGGCTGCCGCCGACCGGGTCGACGATCGCGCGGGGCGGGTGGTCACCGAATACCACATCGCCGGGTTCGGTGCGGTTCGCGCGGGGATAATGCCGTTGCGCGTCCAGCGGGTCGAGCCGGAACACTTCGGCGCCGTTGTGGGCCGACAACACCGTCACGGTGCCGTTCGGGTCGCTGTGTGCCGGGTTGATCCGGTTGCCGGTACGCAGGTGGAGCAGTCCGAGTCGCGACAGCTCGCTCAGCGGTCGCTGCACTATCTCGCTCGAGTTCGCCGTGGACCCGGCATGCACGTCGAATCCGGGATCGGGTTCGGCGGTCACGAGGGTGGCGGTATAGACAAGGTTCAGGTCATCGATCGTCTCGGGCGCGCGCAGCCGCACAGCCAGGGCACCTGGTGCTACCACCGCATGCCCGGCGCGGATGTCGCTGAGCGGGACCTCCTTGCCGTAGCGGTAGGCACGCGCCTCGCGGTCCGTGCGGTCGCCGAACGCGGCAGCCACATCGGCGGCGAGGGCGTCGTGGTCGAGGTCGGTCGGCCGGATCGTGCCGAGGTCGGCCACCGTGGGCAGACTGGTTTTGGCCCCGCCGTGGAACACCCAGATGCCGAGTGCTTGCCGGTGGGCTTGCTTCCACAGCCCACGCGGCAGCTTGAACGCCGCCATCAGACCACCGGAACCCAGCGTTTCCGCCCGCTTGCCCTCCAAGGAGTCCTGCCGTTTGCCGACGCGCGGAATCGCGTCGCACAACGCCGCAGCCGAGCCGATGATCACCGCGATCTCGTCGGGCTCCAAGCCCAACAGCACATAGTCGACATCATCTAGGGCCTGAGCCTGTTCGGTGCCGACCACCGACAGCAGCCTAACTCGGGGACCGGCCTCGACGGCCTGCTCCTTCTCGCGAATCACCATGCGGCGCCGCAACGCACGGGCCGCATGTCCATCGCCGATCGCGTGGATCTCGAGTTCGGGATCCGCGTCGGACAGGGCGAGCACCACGGTCGGCGCGTCGCCGCCGGAGACCAGGTGCACGGCGTCGGTACCGAGTTCGGTCCGGCACGCGCCGATGACGGTGCCGAGCACCTCGATCGCGTGCGGGGTCAGATCACGAAGCGCGAGTTCACGACCGGCGCGAGAAGTTTCGAGTTTGACGAGTGCGTCCGAACCACCATAGCTCGCCGCCATCAGGTCGTCGATGAACGTGCGTGCCGCGCCGGTGTCGGCGAGCGTCGCGATCTCGCGGGCGAACGACTCGTCGCCGGGATCGAGTTCCCGGGCCAGGTCGACGCATTCCTCGTCGGTCAGGTGAGCCAGGTCGCCGGCCAGATGTCGCAGACACAGCAACGTCACGAGGTCTTCCAAGGACCAACCGTCGGGAGCGCCCACGGTCGCTGCGTCCAACCGGGCTTCGGCGTTGTTGCCCCGGCCGGTGCGTTCGAGGTAGTCGATCACCTCGGATCGGTCGAAGCGAGCGAGGCCGCCCACCTCGGCGACCGGCCGCGGAAACGGAATGAGCTGCCCACGGACCGATTCCCGGTTACGCCACATCGACACTACCGCTCGCTCGACTTTCGCCAGGTCGGCGATGTCTTTCAGCGTGAGCGTCGGTTCGGTGGCCGGCTGGTCCATTGGTACCCCTCATCCTCGTGGATCGGCACCGACGTTACGCCTGGGCGGCCACATGTACCTAGTTCGAATACTGATAAACCGGCTTATCAGTGAAATGCATCGACGTGGCCCACAGGTCAGGCTCATTGTGATCTCGCACCGCGTACCGAGCGAGGAGGTCACCATGAGCGGACATCGCACTCACCGTCCCTGTCGGCAGTACCAGCCCCGTTTGGCGGCGGTGCGTCGAAAGCTCGACCTCCACACCGGCGCGGATGTGGCGCAGCTGCCTCCGCTGGTCCGGATCGCTCGGTGTGGGTCGGGGAAGCTGAAGTACTTCACCTTCGCCGACGCCGACCTCGCGCTCGCCGGGATCGACACATCGAACCCGAACAGGCGCGAACAGCGGGTCTATCCGTGCCCGCTGTGTCAGGGCTGGCACCTCACCAGCCAGGACCGTCGTGGCCGTGCAGACGCAACGGAAGATTCAGTCTAAGAACAACTTTCACTCTCGTCCGGTCCCGGATCGAGAAGCCCACTTATCACCATGCGGTGCGACGACCGGTCGGGCCGCTCCCCAACGCGCCCTCCCGAGGAGAACCATGCACCACAACGCGCACTTCGCCGACAACAACACCGCAGTGGCGATCGAGCAGCTGATCCTGCGTGATCGCGATGTCCTGCGTGAGGCCCAGCGCTGGACGAGCGGGCATCGCGGTCCGATCGTCGACGACACCGAGATCTTGGCCGCCGCCGACCTGTCGGCGTTCATCACCGAGGTGGTCAAATGCGGAGCCGTCGCGCTCGCCGCGGCCGGTCAGGCCAGCGATGCCAAGGAATTGGAACGGATGGTCGCCGAGGTCGGTGAGAAGGCCGCCGCGTCGGCGGCCAGGGCGGCGGAGTTGACCGGCCAGGCCGCCAAGGACGCCTCGGCGGTCATGACCAAGACGGTCGACTCCGCGAAGAAGGTGTTGGCCGAGGCCGACGCGAACTGTCGCAAGGAGATGGCGGCGACCGTCACCGCGGCCACCGTCAACATCACCGACCAGGTCAATCGGCTCTTCGGCGGGTCGAACCCGGAGTTGGTCGCTCGTCTGAAGCCGGTGCTCGAGCAGTTCAGCGCCGAACTGTCGATGAAGGCCGCCGCAGGCACTCAGGAACTGATCGCGACCGCGACCAAGCAGTTCGACCTGAACGACCCGACTTCGCCGATCGCCAAGCACACGGCCGCGCTCGACGCACGTCAGCTCCAGATGAGCGATCTGCTGATGGCCAACCACGCCGACCTGACCAAGCGGTTCGAGGAGATGACCGCCGCTCTGAAGGTCCGGGAGGCGAAGGCGGCCCTCATCTCGGTGACCCCGCGTAAGGGCGACTCATTCGAAGCGGGCATCCACCGGTTCATGGAACCCATCGCGGCCGGTCTCGGCGACGAGTACTACGACACCAGCGCGAAGCACGGCGCGCTGCGCGGCTGTATGAAGGGCGATGGCCTGCTGACCACAGCCGGCGGCGCGCGCGTGGTGATAGAGATGACCGACTCCCAGCGCAAGGAATGGGGCAACTATCTCACCGAAGCCGAACGCAACCGCGAGGCGGCCGCGTCGCTCGGCATCGTGCGGTCGCCGGAACAGAACGGCAACGAAACTCTGCGGGTACTCGGTCCGCGCCGGGTGGTGCTCGCCTTCGACCCCGACACCGATGAGCCGGATCTGCTTCGCGCGTGTGTACTGCTGATGCGTGCGGCAAGCGCGACGGTGGTCGCCCGTGGTGGCGGTGAACAGGTGTCGACCGCAGTCGAGAAGGTGCAGAGCGCGCTGGCCAAGCTCGAAAAGCTCGCTACCACGAAGAAATCCGCCGATGTCATCCGGCGAGAAGCCACCAAGATCGACAAGACCGTGACCGACTTCGCGACGGAGGTCGAACTGGTGCTCGCCGAAGCGGTCACCGCCCTCACCATCAGCGCTGGGTCGTCGCCCTTGGTGGTGGTAGACACCGAGGTCGCCTGAGTCCGCCCCTTCGCAGTTCCCCCATTTTAGGAGTTGGGTATGACTGAGCCGTACGAACCCGAAAAGCTGCCCGCCCACCGCGAACCGCCGCTGTATCCCGAGCCGATGCCCCAGGCGCCGCCGCCGAGCGCGGCCGGCTTTGCGCCGCTCGATGCCGGGCAGCACCCGACCCAGGGTTATGGCGACCCGCGCCATGTTCAGCCGCGGCCGCCTGCGGCACCGGGATACGGGCAGCGGGGGTTCCCTCCGCAGCCGATGTATCAGCCCGTGCCGCAGGCTGTTCCGGTGGTGAATGTCACGCAGAACAACATGGGCGGCGGCTACGTCGCCCTGCGCCGGGGACCCAACCATGGACTGCACCTTGTGCTGACCCTGATTACCTGCGGGCTGTGGGCGCCGGTGTGGATCCTGATTATCGTACTCGACACGCTGAACCGGAAATGAGTTGAACCCCGCTGTTCTGGTTCTGCGTGGCCCTCGGGAGTGCTGAGGTACTACTGAGACGGTGCCCAGATGCGCCGCTCGGGACTCCACCTATGCGGCGTCGCGGCGGCCGGAACGCTGATCAGGATCCGGTCGTAGCAGGTCCGTGCTGTCGCCAGGGCGGCCTCGAGATCGTGATGCTCGGCGGCCAGCGGACTCTTCTTCGCCGTCTTTGACCACTGCACTGCCCAATCCGGCCCGGGCGCCTGCATCGTGCGTGGCAGGCTGGGAATTCTTCGCATAGCACGTTCGGCCTCCACCGCGGCCACCGTCGTCTCCAGATCGATCGGCAGATACATGCTGACCAGTAGCAGATCGACCAGATCGCGGTATCGCCCCGACGAGGTCCCGCCCGCCCCGAAGCGTTCGAAACAGGCGCAGATTTTGTCGGCGATCTGATCGGCCAGCGGATACAGCGCGATCCGGGCCTGGCCGGGGAAGTCGTCGTTGTCGATCAGCCGTGGCGCAGGCTGGTGCTCGATCGCGCCGATTAGTTCGCGCCGGGCGTCGACGATGTCGATGGAGAACGCATCGAACTGCTTACCGCCCAGCAGGGCTCGTACCGTCACAGTCGAGCCCTTGCCGTTGGACAGCGGCAACGGCTCGCTGAGCTCGAACCTGAATTGGTCGAGGTGGTTGTCTCGAACGGCGATGCGCAGTTGGGTGATCGGATCGGAGTCCCGATCCTGAGGCACTGTCAGCAGGTCGATGTCGCGGCTGTAGCGAGATTCGGGCAGCCGGACCATCATCCCGACGCCGCCTTTCAGGATCCATCGGTCCGGGTCCGCGGTGAAGACCCGCACCAGGAATCGCGACATCACGAAACGACGTTTGACGGTGTTGTGATCCTGTTCGGTCGCTTTCGCATGTGCTTTGAGGTGATCGGTAACGCTGCGACGAACTGCGTCCGGAGATCGCGTCACCGACTCACCTGCTTGTCGGTGCGCCGCCCGGCGAATGCGGCGTGCTTATCGGGTTCGAGTGCGGCGCGGGCCTGCTCTCCGGCCCGC
>NZ_JBCGFB010000155.1:0-12372 GCF_038752175.1 Nocardia sp. No.11
TTCATCGACACACTATTGAGTTCTCAAAGAACACACGCACAAGCAGAACCACCGGCTCTCGTCCGGATCTTCTGCAGGGCAACTGTTCCAGCCTAACTGCGCTTCCAGGCGATGTCAATCGTAACGCTGGTCACACAGTCGAGGCAACGCCAGGCGCTCCCCGTCCTACCTCGTTGTCCCTTGCCCGCCGACCCTCTGGATCAGCGTCTCGGCTCCGGGTTGGTGTCCGTGTCGCTCTGACTTCCAATAAGTTACGCGCCGGAAAACGCTGCGTCAAATCGCCTGGACAGCAGGGCAACTGCGCTGGTCAGCGCCGTGTGTCCGGCCCACGCGCAGGCCTGAATCACACGGGTGTGACTCAGGCCTCCACCGCGAGATCAGGCTATGCGACGCACGCCGGCCATGTTCTTCTTGCCCCGGCGCAGCACCAGCCACTCGCCGTGCAGGTAGTCGGCGTCGGACGGGGTCCAGTCGATGTCGCCGATGCGCTCGTTGTTCACCGACGCACCGCCCTCGGTCACCACCCGCCGGGCCGCTCCCCTGCTCTCGGCCAGGCCGGAGGCGACGAGCAGGTCGACGATCGTGTTCGGTTCGCCGGGCACCACTTCGGCGACCTTGCCGTCGATCGCGGTCTCGCGCAGCGCGGCCCCCAGGGTGGACACCGGCAGGTCACGCAGTTCGCCGCGACCGAACAGGGCCTGGCTGGCCAGTTCCACCGCCGCGGTCTCGGCTTCGCCGTGCACCAGCGTCGTCATCTCGGCGGCCAGGCGCTTCTGGGCCTTGCGCGCGAACGGACGTTCGGCGGTGGCCTGCTCGAGCGCGTCGAGTTCCTCGCGGCTCAGGAAGGTGAACCAGCGCAGGTAGCGCACGACGTCGGCGTCGGCGGTGTTCACGAAGTACTGGTACCAGGCGTAGGGGCTGGTCAGCTCGGGGTCGAGCCAGAGGCTGCCGCCGCCGGTGGACTTGCCGAACTTCTTGCCGTCGGCCGAGGTCACCAGCGGCACGGTGAGCGCGTGCACGTGCGCGCCGTCGACGCGCCGGTTCAGCTCGACGCCGGCGATGATGTTGCCCCACTGGTCGGAGCCGCCGACCTGCAGCGTGCAGCCGTACTCGCGGCGCAGCTGCAGGTAGTCGTTGGCCTGCAGCAGCATGTAGCTGAACTCGGTGTAGGAGATACCCTCACCTTCCAGCCGCCGCTTGACGGTGTCGCGGGCCAGCATGACATTCACCGAGAAGTGCTTGCCGATGTCGCGCAAGAAGTCGACGGTCGACAGCGGACCGGTCCAGTCCATGTTGTTGGCGATGATCGCGCCGGTCGGCGAATCGTCGAGGTCGACGAAGCGCTCGAGCTGGGAGCGGATGCGGCCCGCCCATTCGGCGACGGTGTCGGTGGAGTTCATGGTGCGTTCGCCGACGTCGCGCGGGTCGCCGATCAGGCCGGTGGCACCACCGGCGAGGACGATCGGCCGGTGACCCGCGCGCTGGAAACGCTTCAGGGCGAGCAGCGGGACGAGGTGACCCGCGTGCAGGCTCGCCGCGGTGGGGTCGAAGCCGGCATACAGGGTCAGCGGCGCGGCGGCGGCCGCGGCTCGCAGTTCGTCCAGGTCGGTGGACTGCGCGATCAGGCCGCGCCAGGTCAGTTCGTCGAAGATGTCGCCGGTCACGGTGTTCCATCTTTCCGTACTCGTTCCGCCGCCCGCGCGCAGGTCGGGCGGTGTTCGCCGAGCGGGGCGCTCAGACCCGAGCCCGGGTGACCCAGGCGGTGAGGTCGGCCTCGACCTGGTCGCGGTCGACCTCGTTGAGCACCTCGTGCCGGGCGCCCTGGTAGATCCGGTAGGTGATGTCGGTGAGCCCGGCGTCGCGGTAGCGCTGGACGAGCAGGTCCGACAGCCGGGTGCCGTCGTTGAGCGGGTCCTGGTCGCCGACCATGACGTACACCGGCAGGTCGGAGCGCACGGTGCTCGGATCGGTCAGGCGCTGGTAGGCGGTGGTGGCCAGCAGCGCCATATTGGCGTCGTCGACCGCGAAGCCGCACCACGGGTCGGCGATGTAGGCGTCGACCTGAGCCTCGTCGCTGCTGATCCAGTCGGCGTCGGTGCGGGTCGGCTGGAAGCGCGCGTTGAAGAACGTGGTCAGGTCGCCGCCCGCGGCCACGATCGCGTCGAACAGCCCGTCCACCGCCGTCGAACCGCACAGCACGGCCTCGTCGACCAGGTCGGAGTGATCGAGCAGGTACTGCTGCACCGCGAAGGAGCCGAGGCTGTGCCCGAACAGGGTGAGCGGCAGACCGGGATGACGCTCGCGCAGCAGACCGGTCAGCGTCACCTGGTCGGCGACCAGCAGGTTCCAGCCGTCGGGGCCGAGCTGCCCGGGTTCGGAGAACATGCTGTATCCGTGACCACGATGGTCGGCGGCGTAGACCGCGTAGCCGAGGCCGACGAGCGTGGCGGCGAGGTGGCTGTACCGGTCGGAATGCTCGCCCATCCCGTGCGCGATCTGCACGACGCCCACCGGTTCGGCAGCGGTGGGCGACCAGCTCCGGACGTGGATGGTGATGCCGTCGCTGCTGGTGAAGGTGAACACGAAGTCTCCTGCGAAAGGGGCGGGCATGTAGGCCTCGATCGTCGCATCGGAAGTGACCTGCGTCCCATAGGATTCGCCAACGAGTTCCGCGCCGAGACCTTGTGCCCGCGGACAACCCACCGTTGTCCGCGGACGCCGAAAATCGCCGGACCAGACGGTCCGGCGATACTCAGCGCGGTCGGCGACTCACCGCACCAGCGAGGTGAGGCTGCCGCGGCGCTCGTAGGCGATCCAGGCGAAGATCGCGGCCAGCGCCAGCGGGAAGATCGCCATCGAGGGCGCGTCGGCGATGAAGGCCTGAGTCGCGGCGGCGAGCACGGTGAGCACCGACAGTCCCGCGGCGGCCAGGGTGGCCAGCCGCGGCACCATCAGGCCGATGCCGCCGGCCACTTCGGCGACGCCGATGAAGATGAGCAGCCCCATCGGGATGGTCAGGTTGGCGGGGGCGTTGTCCATCAACAGGTGCGGGATGACCAGCTTCGGCCCGCCCGAGGCGATGATGAAGAACAGGCCGAGCACGACCTGCAGGGTCCACAGGACGCGGTTGCGGATCTTGCCGGGGCGGTAGGCGGTGCTGGAGAAGGTCGCGGAAGCGGTGGCGGTGGTGGTCATTTCGTGTCCTCCGGGTCGGTCGCGCTCGGTGGGTAGCGCGTTCACCAGATAGGACGGACCGGTTCCGCGGAATTCATCGCCCCCGGGAAGAATTTTTCGGCGCGAGTTCGGGAGCGCGTGGACTGCGGCGGTAGACCGACACCGCCGCCGACGGCAACCAGAACCGCCACGGCACCTCGGCGGCGACACTCACCCCGACGCGCGGACCCGCCTCGATCCGCGCCGCCGCGACCGGTTCGGCCAGGTGCAGCCGGATCTCGGCGAAGGGATCGAACAGCTCGGTTCCGTAGTCGGCCAGGCTGATTCCGAGCGCGCTGCCGACATTGCCCGGTCCGCGCGCCAGATCGGCGTCGCTGCGGGCCGCGGGTCGCCGTTGGCGAGCGATCTCCCCGCCGGCGACCACCTCCCCCGCCCGGACCAGCACCGCGCCGGCGATTCCGTCGAAGCCGGTGGTCACGTTGACGCACAGGTGGATTCCGTAGGAGCGGTACACGTAGAGCCGCCCGGCGGGGCCGAACATCACCGCGTTGCGGGCGGTCGGCCCCGGCCAGGAATGGGCGGCCGGATCGGGCCACGGGCCTGCCGGATCGCTGCCGTAGGCCTCGACCTCGACGATGCGCAGCGACACCGGCCCGGACGACAGGGTCGCGCCGAGCAGCCTGCGCGCGGCGGTGGGTGGATCGACGGCCAGTTCCTGAGCGGACACGACCGCCATTGTCACCCATCCCGGCGCGGGCGGGTCAGGCGTAGGCGCTGTGCTGACCCGCGCGCAGAATGCGCCGGTCGTCGAGGATGACGACCGCGTAGGCGAGGGTGACCAGCGCGGCGAGCTGCACCCACGCGACCGTGTACACCCCGATCGGCGCGGTCGCGGCGACCACGACGGCCCCGATCAGCCTGGCGCGGGCACCGGCCAGGCCGAGCGTCGCGCGGAACCAGGCCTGGCCGGCGAAGTAGAGCGCGACACCGCCGGACAGCGCGCCCGCCGCACCCCAGCCCACCGGCTCGTCGCCGTGCGCGATGCTCAGCGCGATGCCCGCCGAGGTCAGGATGACGCCGATCAGCAGCGGGTAGTAGGCGTAGTCGTAGGCGACCAGGGCCGGGCGAACCCGTTCGGTCTCCGGGCGTGCGGCCAGGGCGTGTTCGCCGCGTTCGTCGTCGAAGCCGAAGTAGGCCCACCACAGCACGTACGCGAGCGCCAGACCGAGGGCGACCATCGCCATCAGCCCGACCGTGATCGGCTCCTCGGCCAAGCCGACACCGAGCGCGACGATCGACTCACCGAGCGCGACGATGATCACCAGTCCGTGCCGTTCGCAGAAGTGCGAGGCGCGCACCACGAATCCGCCGGCGTCGACCAGGTACGGGCTGAGGATCTGCACCGCGAACGCCGCCGCCCACAGCAGGTACTGCACCGGCGGATGGGTGAATCCGCCGCCGAGGACGAGCGCGGCCGACAGCGCGTTCAGCGGCCCGATCCGCCGGATCGCCAGGCTCGCCGACGCGCCTCCCGCGGAGGCGAACATCGCCGTGTGGATCGCGGTCACCAGCGCGTACCCCACGCCGAACGCGATCCCCGTGCCGTGGAAGGCATCCGGCACGGCGAGCGCGAGCACGAAGAACGCCGACATGCCGACCAGCAACCAGGTGCGGCGCGAGGAACTGCTCGGCGCGACCTCGTTGGTCAACCACACGTACCCGCCGTACATCCACCAGATCACCCCGAACATCAACGCCACCTGCAGCAGCGCCTCCCAGTTCGGGTGGTGCACGAAGACATGGGTCAGCTGGGTGATGGTGAAGACGAAGACGAGATCGAAGAACAGTTCGAGGGTGGAGACCCGCACCTGCCCGCCGTCGAGGCTGGGCGCCGGAGATGTATCTGTCACCGGCGAATAGTAGGTCGGCGGCGGGAGCGCCGCGCGGCATGGCGACCGGTCGGTTCAGCCGAGCAGCTCGGTGCCGCGGTAGAGCCCGGCCAGCTTGCCCGGGTTGACCTGGAAGCGCAGATTCTGGATGCGTCCGTCGACGAGGTCGAAGGTGAAGGCGGCGCCGGGGTTGCCGCCGAAGGAGGCGAGCGTGCCGAGTTCGCCGTTGATCTCGGCGGCGCTGAGTTCGGCACCCGCCGAGGACGGTTTGGCCAGCACGCCGAGAATCCAGCGGGCGACGTGGTCCGGGCCGTAGAGCGGCCTGCGCGCCGCGGTGACCACGCCACCACCGTCGGACCAGCAGGTCACGTCGGGG
Organism: Nocardia sp. No.11; assembly: GCF_038752175.1. Taxonomy (NCBI): domain Bacteria; kingdom Bacillati; phylum Actinomycetota; class Actinomycetes; order Mycobacteriales; family Nocardiaceae; genus Nocardia; species Nocardia sp. No.11. Next base: position 5,440 of record NZ_JBCGFB010000155.1, read on the forward strand.
GCCAGCAGGTCCATCAGCGCGTTCAGGTCGCCGCCCGCGCAGGCGGCCATGAACCTCTCGGTGATGTGGGCGCGCGCGGCCTTGTCGGTATCGAAGCGCGGACGCCGCGACTGCACGTGGTTCTTGGCGCGGTGCGCGATCTGGCGCACGCTCGCCTCGGAACGGTCCAGGGCCTCGGCGATCTCGGCGTGCGAGTAGCCGAAGACCTCGCGCAGCAGGAAGACCGCGCGTTCGACGGGGGTCAGGGTTTCCAGGACCACCAGCATCGCGGTGGAGACGGTGTCGGCCAAAGCGGTGTCCTCGGCGATGTCGGGTGAGGTCAGCACCGGCTCGGGCAACCAGGGGCCGACGTAGGTCTCGCGGGTCACCCTGGCGGAGGTGAGCCGGTTCAGCGACAGGTTGGTGACCGTGCGGACCAGGTACGCCTTCGGGTGCTCGACGGCGGCGCGATCGGTGGCGTTCCACTTGATCCACGCGTCCTGCAGGATGTCCTCGGCATCGGTGACGGTGCCGAGCATGCGGTAGGCGGTCGAGAACAGCAGCCTGCGGTGCTCGAGGAAGGGATCCTGGTCTGGCATGGGGTCAACCATGGCATGCTCGCTCGGTTCGCTCACGCGGTGGCGCGAGTCGCCTTGCCGCCCTTGGACAGCTGGACGTTCATGATCATCTTCCGGCTGGCCTTGAACGTCGGGACGGGGCTGCTGCTGACCATCTGCTTGTAGGTCCGGGCGGCCCAGCCGGTCAGGTAGAACCGGCGCGGGGTGTCGTCGGCGTTGGTGAACTGGATGACCGCGTCGCGGCGGCCCAGGCTCACCGGCTGGTGGAAGTAGCCGAACCGGAACGGCCGCACCTTCTTGCCGCGCAGCTCGGCGGCGATCGCGTCGGCCGTGTAGGCGGCGGTGGGCAGGCCGCTCTGGCAGGTGCCGTGGATCTGTCCCCAGGCCTGGTGGATCGCGGCGGCGTCACCGATCGCGTGAACCGTGGGGTGCGACAGCGACTTCAGGGTGGGGTCGACGACGATCAGGCCGCGCTCGTCGGTCGCGATGCCCGCCTCGGCGGCCAGCGGCGAGACCCGCACGCCACTTGTCCACAGGGTGAGATCGGCCTCGACCCTGGTGCCGTCGGCGAGCTCGACCGCGTCGGGCAGCACCTTGGTGACGCGCAGGCCGGTCGCGCGCACGATGCCGAGCCGGTCCATCACCCTGTTCAGGTGGGCACGCGCCTGCTGCCCCATCATGGCGCCCGGCTCGGACGAGCTGATCAGGGTCACACGCAGGCCCGGGTGGCTCTCGGCGATCTCGGTGGCCGCCTCGATGCCGGTCAGGCCGCCGCCGCACACCGTCACCGCACCGCCGGTCGCGGCGAGCGCGGTGAGTTCGCCGGCGAATTCGTGCGCCAGGCGAGGATCGTTCAGGGTCCAGGCGTGCTCGGCGACACCGGGGACGGTGGTGGTGTCGGTGGTGCTGCCCAGGGCGTAGACCAGTTCGTCGTAGGCGAGCTCGCCGATGCCCTCGACGTGTACACGGCGCGCGTCCGGGTCGACGGCGATCGCCCGGCCCTGCACGAAATCGATCCCGGTGCCGGCGAGCAGATCCGGGATGTGGTGGTTCGCCAGTTCCTGACCGGCGGCGATCTGGTGCATCCGCAGCCGCTCGGTGAACCGCGCCGACGGGTTGACCAGGGTGATCGCGACGTCGAGCTTGCGGGTCCGCCGGGCAAGGCGGATCGCGGCCAGCATGCCGGTGTAGCCGGCGCCGAGGACGACGATGCGGTGCGTGGTTGTGTTCATTGCGGTGCTCCTTGTCGGTGGGATGTCGATAGGACAAACGACCTCGCAGGAACGTGACACCTCGTCTTTGTGACTCACATCACACAACCTGCCGGGGACCCGGAAATCCACGGTGACCAGCCCGGATGTCGATCCGATCAGGGTGCGAGCCAGGGTCGGGTGGGGGAATCATCCCGATGTGCGCGCCCCGGCACCGTCCCTACCGTCGGGACATGGCTTCCCCTTCTCGCCCCGGCCGCGTGCGCCGGATACTGCTCGGCGCGGGCGCGCTCGCCCTCACCCTGGTGCTCGCGATCGCCGGGCTGGTGACCTGGACCTGGGCCCGTGCCGACGTCTCCACCGTCGGCACCACGGAATTCGCGCGGCCGCTGGCGATCCCCCCGCTGGCACCCTCGACCGTCGACCCGGACGGCGCCCGGGTGTTCGCCCTCGACATGCGTTCCGGCACCACCGAATTCGAGCCCGGCCGGTCGACCGAGACCTGGGGATTCAACGGCAGCTACCTCGGCCCGACCCTGCGCGCGGCGCGCGGCGAGCAGGTGCGGGTCCGCGTGCGCAACCAGCTGCCCGAGGCGTCGACGGTGCACTGGCACGGCATGCACCTACCGGCGAAGATGGACGGCGGACCGCACCAGATGGTCGACGCGGGCCAGACGTGGACACCGGAATGGACTGTCGCGCAACCGGCTTCGACGCTGTGGTACCACCCGCACCCGCACGGCGCGACCGAGGATCACGTCCGCCGCGGCCTGGCGGGCCTGTTCCTCGTCGACGACGACGCGGCGACCGCCCTGCCGCTGCCGGACGCCTACGGCGTCGACGACATCCCGGTGATCGTGCAGGATATCCGCCTGCGCGGCGACCGCTTCGACGGCAGCCACGCGACCTTCCGCGATGTCGGCTTCCTCGGTGATCGACTGCTGGTCAACGGCACCCTCGCGCCGTACCAGGAGGTCGGCGACGAGCTGGTCCGGCTGCGCCTGCTCAACGCTTCGACCGCGCGGATCTACAACTTCGCCTTCCGCGACAGCAAGCGGTTCTCGCTGATCGCCTCCGACGGCGGCCTGCTCGAACGTCCGGAAACGATGACGGCCGTGCGCCTTTCGCCGGGCGAGCGCGCCGAGATCGTGGTGCGGATGCACCCGGGTGAGCGCGCGGTGCTGCGCAGCGAGCAACTCGACGTCGGCCTGGACTTCTGGACCAACCGGTTCTCCGGGGGCGACGACCGGTTCGACGTCCTCGAGCTCAGAGCCGCCGACGCGCTGCGCCCCTCCCCCGCGCTGCCCGACACCCTCGTCCCGCCGTCGACGCCGGACGGCTCCGACACCGCGGTGGAGCGCCACTTCGATCTCACCCTCGCCGGCATCAACGGCGCGCCGATGGCGATGGACCGCGTCGACGCGACCGTCACCCGCGGCACGACCGAGAAATGGGTGGTCCGCAATGCCGACGGGATGCCGCACAACTTCCACGTCCACGACGTGCAGTTCCGGGTGCTCGACTACGCGGGCGCCCCGCCGCCGCCCGAGCTGACCGGCGCCAAGGACACGATCTTCCTCCCGCCGAACACCACCGCGACGCTGGCGCTGCGCTTCGACGGACCCGCCGACCCGGACACGCCGTACATGTATCACTGCCATCTGCTCTGGCACGAGGACCTGGGCATGATGGGCCAGTTCGTGGTCGTCGAGCCTGGTCAACAGGCCGGGACACCCCCTCGACACGCGCACTGACCCTTGTCCCGCCGACAGGGTCGCGCTAAATTCATCACGTAGTGAATTCAACACTCGATGAATTGAGGCGACCATGTCGCACCCCGCTCCGCCACCGACCGCGATCCGGGTCGACGGACTCACCGTCACTCGCGGAAAACGCACCGTCCTGCACGGGCTCACCCTCGACATCCCGCGCGGCTCGATCACCGGCCTGCTCGGCCCGTCCGGCTGCGGCAAGACCACCCTGATGCGCAGCGTCGTCGGCACACAGATCATCGAATCGGGCAGCGTCACCGTGCTCGGCGAACCGGCGGGCAGCGCCGGGCTGCGGCGCCGGGTCGGCTACGTCACCCAGGCGCCGAGCATCTACGCCGACATCAGCGTCCGCGAGAACGTCGGCTATTACGCCGCGCTCTACGGCCGCGACCGCGACGACGTCGAATCCGCGCTCACCGCAGTCGGTTTGGGCGAGTACGCCGATCAGCTCGGCGACCAGCTCTCGGGCGGGCAGCAGACCAGGGCGTCGCTGGCCTGCGCGCTGGTCGGCAGACCGGAGCTGCTGGTCCTGGACGAACCGACCGTCGGGCTCGACCCGGTGCTGCGGGTGGAGCTGTGGAAGCAGTTCCGCGAATTGGCCGCGGCGGGAACGACCCTGCTCGTCTCGAGTCACGTGATGGACGAGGCCGACCACTGCGATCGGCTACTGCTGATGCGCGACGGCCACCTGCTCGCCCAGCTCAGCCCCGACGAACTGCGTGAACGCACCGAGGAACAGAACCTCGAGACCGCCTTCCTCACCCTGATCACGATGGGAGAGCGCGCATGAGTACCACCCTGCGCCCCTATACCGCCACCACCGGCCGGATCCTGCGGCAGCTGCGCAACGATCACCGCACCGTGGCGATGATCCTGGTGGTCCCGGCGCTGCTGATGACGTTGCTGTACTTCATCTATCAGGACGCCCCGGGCCCGCCGCACGCCCCGCTGACGATCTTCGACCGGGTCGGCATCACCATGCTCGGGATCCTGCCGTTCATCGTCATGTTCCTGATCACCGCCATCGCGATGCAGCGCGAACGCACCTCGGGCACGCTCGAGCGTCTGCTCACCACCCCGTTGCGCAAGCTCGACTTGCTGGCGGGCTACGGCAGTGCCTTCTCGCTGGCCGCCGCCGCGCAGGCCGCCGTCGCCTGCCTGGTCGCGTTCTGGCTGCTCGGGATGAACGCGGCGGGCAATCCCGGCTGGGTCATGCTCATCGCCATGGTCGACGCGGTCTGCGGGGTGGCGCTGGGCCTGCTGGCCAGCGCGTTCGCGCGCACCGAGTTCCAGGCCGTGCAGTTCATGCCGGTGGTCGTGGCCCCGCAGATCTTCCTGTGCGGCTTGCTCGTTCCGCGCGATCGGCTGCCCGACTGGCTGGAGGCGATCAGCAATGTGATGCCGTTGAGCTATGCGGTGGACGCGCTGCAGCAGGTATCGCTGCATCCGGAGCCGACCGCGACCATGTGGGTGGACATCGCGATCGTCGCCGGGTTCGCGGTGGTCGCCCTGTGCCTGGGCGCGGCTACCCTGCGTCGACGGACCCCCTGACGGACAAGGAGACACGGTGAGTGACGGCGAATCCGGTACGGGCCCTGCGCGCTCCGGTCGGACCGGGCGCAGGCCCGGCAATACCGATACCCGCGCGGCGATTCTCGACGCGGCCCGGATCCGGTTCGCCGACACCGGTTTCGACAAGACCTCGATCCGGGCGATCGCCGGCGACGCCGATGTCGATCCCGCCCTGGTGCACCACTATTTCGGCACCAAGCAGCAGTTGTTCGCCGCCGTCGTGGCGTTCCCTGCCGACCCGGAGGCGACGTTGGCCGCGGTCGATCGCGCGCCGCTGGACGAGCTCGGGCCGACGATCGTGCGCGCGGTGGTCGGGGTGTGGGACTCCCCCGCCGGGCCGGGCATCGTGGCCATGGTGCGCAGCATCTTCGGCGGCGGCGAGACGAATCTGGCCCGAACGTTCCTGCTCCAGGTCGTGCTCGAGCGGGTGCGCGTGCGGATCGCCACCCCCACCGACGACGGCCGCGCGCGGGTGGCGCTGGCGGCGTCGCAGATGGTCGGATTGCTCACCGCCCGCAAGATCGTCGACATCGAGCCGCTGGCCTCGATGCCGATCGACGAGGTCGTCGCCGCGGTCGGTCCCACGGTGCAGCGCTACCTGACCGGCGAGATCCGGTGAGGCAGGCTTTCGGCGGGCGCCCACGGCGGTAGCCAGCGGTCGGCCGGTTCGGCGGGGCGGTCGCGGGCGAGATGGTCGAGCAGGGTGGGCACGGCCGGATGCTGGTCGTCGGCGCGCACGCAGACCGACCAGGGGTAGCAGGGGGTCGGGTCGGTCAGCTCGATGCGGCGCAGGGTGCGGCGCGATCCGGCGTCGATGCGGGTGTCGACGCCGATCAGAGTCGCGGTCCGTGGGTCGTCGCCGATCGTGTCGAGGAGGTGTTCCATCCCGAAATTGGGTCCGGCGCGGTCGATGTCGAGGGCGAAGTCGGCGGTCAGGTCGCGGTAGTAGGCGTCCCATTCGGTGCCGGGCGCCAAACCCGGCATCCACAGGCGCACCTCGCGCAGTTCGGCCAGCCGGATCGAATGCCGTTCGGCCAGAGGATGTTCCGAGCCGACGAGCAGCTGCAGCGGTTCGTCGTAGACCCGGCGGGCGAGGACGGCCTCCGGTAGCGGCGTCGCGACCGCCAGCAGCGCCGCGTCGATCTCGCCGTCCGCGACCGCCCGCAGGGCGGCGTCCCCGCGCAGGGTCAGCACGTCGAGTTGCACGGCGGGATGGGCGTGATGAAAACGCCGCAACAGGGCGGCCGAACCGACCCGGGTGGCGATGACGTCGACGCGCAGCGGTCGCGTCGGCGGCCGCAGCGCTGCCTCCGCGCGGCGGCAGGCCAGCAGGATTTCGCGGGCGTGCGGCAGCAGCATCCGGCCGGTCGCGGTCAGCTCGGCGCCATGCGGAGTGCGGCGGAACAGCTGGGTGCCGTACTCGGCCTCGAGGCCCGCGATGCGCTTGGACACCGCCTGCTGACTGATGCCGAGATCGGCCGCGGCCTCCTGGAACTGCCCGGTGTCGACGACGGCGACGAAGGTGGCGACGGCTCGGAAATCCACGGCACCCACCCTAGACAGGCGCGCGGACTTCGGCGGACAACCGCGGGTTGTGCGCATCGCGCGCTGCGGTTGTTTGATCGGCTGGGGTGCGCGGTGATTCGGTGTCGGGCATGCGTAGCACCGCCGTCTGGGCGCCCCGACTCGGCCGCGATTTCACCCGGCTGTGGACCTCGTTCGGGGTCAGTGCCCTCGGCAGCCGGATCGCGATGGATTCGTTCGCCCTGCTCGCGGTGACGCAGCTGCGGGCCGGGGCCTTCGCGGTGGCCGCGCTGGCCG
>NZ_JBCGFB010000156.1:0-12252 GCF_038752175.1 Nocardia sp. No.11
GCCGCCGCGGCAGGTCGAGCGGGTGCGGCGAGCGGAGCCCGCGGTGCGGCGGGGATGGGTGGCATGGGCGCACCGGGCGCGCGCGGCGGGTCCGACGACGAACGGACCAAGGGCGTGCCCGACTACCTGATCACCCAGGAGAACGGCGAACTATTGATCGGCACGGACGGGCTGCGGACCGTGCCCCCGGTGATCGGCGGAGACAGCGACAGTGCAGCGGGCTGAGTTCACCGGCATCGAGTTCGAGATCCTGTGGTCGGGGTACGGCCGTGACCGTCTTCCCTACCCGTTGCAGTACCGCACCGATATCGCCGACTTCGAGGAGCTGAAGCGGCATCGGGAGGCGGCGGTCGAGAATCTGCTCGGCAAGTACGATCCGGCGGTCGAGCACGCGCTGGCCGTCCTGCTCGAACCCGACGCCAGGGTCGAATCCAAAGGCTATATCGGACAGGATGATTCGAATGTGGTCCGCTTCCACGGCGCGATCCGCGGTCGCGCAGGGGCGACCCTGACGCAGGCCCGCGGCCCCGCCGAGGACGTCGGCGGTGACGTCGTCATGACCTACTGCACGGCCGATCAGGTCGCCGCCCTCGCGGTCGCGGCGCTGCCCCGCGCCAAGCCGGGCACCAAGCCCCCGGTGGAGGTCCGCCGCGAACAACTCGCCGCCGAAGAGGAACACTTCGAGTACCGCGCGGGTCAGCTCAGCTCCGCCGACCAGCTCAATCGCATCTTCCGCCGCAGACGCCACGCCTTCGGCGAGATCTCGGCCTTCTCCGGCCCCGCCGTCGACGCCCGCCCCAGCCCCGGCCGCACCTTCTGGTGGATGGACTACGACGACGGTCGCTACTACGTCAAGACCGGCGATCCCATCATCGCCGAACCCCTGCCCACCGACCGCATGGTCGCCGGCATCCGCCGCATGCTCGCCCGCGCCCAGCGCTACCACCAGGAGTTCGGGGAACCCGACGAACGCCTCGCCTGAGCTCGCTCACCACCCGCCGTCGAACAGTGCCTGCAACGCGGGCACGGGTTCGGCGACCGTCGAGGTATTCGCCACCGCGACAACGACGAACACCACGGTCAGTCCCATCGTGAGCAACCCGAGCCCGGCGAGAACGCCCCGCTCCGCCGAGGACTTTCCGGCCCGCCGCCGCCACAACACCACCGTCGCGACGGCACACCCCACGGCGACCATGGACGCGATCACCACCATCGCGACGTGATAGCGCGTGAAGTCACCGATCATCACCTCGAGCGCGGGCGACGAACCCGCTGCGGCCAGCTGCCGACCGACGTCTGTCACGGTCCCCGCGAGTTCCGGACCCACCGGGTCGTCGAACAGCATCGGCAACAGGGAGGCGTAGGGCGCCACCGCGCCTTGCACATTCGCCATCACGGCCAGCACCGCGACGAGCGCGCACGTCGTGACGCCCGCACCGGCCGCCCCGAGGGCGACGCGGCGCCCCCACCGCGCATCATCTTCCCGGCCGACGGCGTTCCACAACGCGACGGCCAGCACCGTCAGAACCCCCAGCAGCACCGCCGCGATCACGGCTTTGGCCACGTGATACCGAAACCAGTACGCCACCACCTCATTCAGCGCGGGCGAGAATTCCCCTGCCCCGGAACTCCAGTACCCGACGAACGCCACCCGCAACGCGTCTCGCAGCTCCCCCTCGTTTCCGATCCCGCCCGCGGAACCCCACCCCGCCGCCATCCCCGGAACGACCACGAACGAGACGCCGAGCAGCACCGCCGCAATCGCGAGCAGCCCTATCCCCCGCCCGGACATTCGCCTCACCCGCGATACCACCGCCAGACCGCCCACGACGATTCCTCCACTCAGAAACGGCCACCGCGACACCAGCAGTCGCTCACACCGATGCTAACGAGCGCTTTCTGATGTGACACGTGCCGCGCTAGAATTCGGAGGTCGTCGGGTCGACTCCCGACCGGAGAGCGCTGTGACCGAGGCCGACTACGTCGTTGTGGGAGCGGGAAGCGCGGGCTGTGCGGTCGCGCGCAGGCTCGCCGAGAGCGGCGCGTCCGTGGTGCTGCTGGAAGCGGGTGGCCCGGACGACAAGGGCTGGGCCCGAATGCTGTTCCGGATTCCCGGCGCGATCAACGTCATGCACTCGACGCCGCAGCTGAAGAAGCTGTTCGATTGGGGCGACAAGTCGATCCCGCAGCGCCACGCGCTCGGCCGCCGGATCCCCATGACGCACGGCCGGATCCTCGGCGGATCGAGTTCGGTCAACGGGATGCTCTTCGTCCGGGGTCACCGGAAGAATTTCGACGACTGGGCCGCCGAGGGCTGTCACGGGTGGGCCTACGAGGACGTCCTGCCCTATTTCCAGCGGATGGAGGACTGGGAGGACGGCGCGAGCGAATGGCGTGGGTCCGGTGGTCCGATCAAGGTCACCCGCCAGCACACCATCACCGACGCGGCGCGCGCGTTCATGGACGCCACCGAAACGCGCCTGGGTGTGCCGAGAATCGACGACTACAACGGCGAGAGCCAGGAAGGCGTCGCGGTTTTTCAGCAGAGCGCCGCGAACGGTGTGCGGTACTCCGCGGCCAAGGGCTACCTGCACGAAGATCCGCTGCCCAATCTCACCGTGCGCACGCAAGCGCGAGTGACGAAGATCGTGATCGAAGGCTCCCGCGCGACGGGCGTGCAGATCGTGGTCGACGGCGGCACGCAGGTGATCGGGGCCTCGCGCGAGGTCGTCGTCTCGGCCGGCGCGTTCGGATCACCGAAGATTCTGCAGTTGTCCGGGATCGGCCCGGCCGCGCACCTGACAGAGCACGGCATCGCCGTCGTCGCGGATCTGCCGGTGGGCGACAATCTGCACGACCACCTCTTCGTCCCCCTGTCCTTCGCGATGAATTCGGCGTTGCGCAGGCCGACGGCTCCGTATTTCCTGCGCGGACTGGCGGCCGAACGGGTTCGTCCGGGATCGTCGTGGGCGGCCGGTTCCTCCTTCGAATCCGTCGCCTTCGTGCGCACCTCGCATGCCCACGACATTCCCGACCTGCAACTACTCAGCCTCTACTGGGTGTATCCGTCGCCGAATCAGGACTCCGACAAGCGAGTCGTTCCGGCCACCAAGAAGCCGGGTCACAGCGTCTTCCCCGCCCTCATCTACCCGGAGAGCCGTGGCACCGTGCGGTTGGCCTCGGCGGATCCGGCCGCCGCACCGCTCATCGATCCGGCGTATCTGACAGCACCCGAGGACACCGAGGTGCTGCTCGAGGGCATCGACATGGTCCGCGCGATCATGGCGGGAACCGGCGACAACGAGGGCGAAATCGTTCCCGGCGCACCCTTCACCGACGAAGCGGCGATGCGCGAAGAACTACCGAACCGCATCCACACCGTCTATCACCCGGTCGGTTCGGTCCGCATGGGTGTCGACGAGCGCGCGGTCGTGGATCCGCAACTGCGAGTGCGCGGAATCGACGGCCTCCGAGTCGCCGACGCCTCGATCATGCCGAGCGTGACCGGCGGCAACACCAACGCGCCCACCATCATGATCGGCGAGAAATGCGCCGACCTGATCCTGAAGGGCTGAGGTTCAGCCGAACGGGTTCGATCGCTCGCACTCCTTCGACGGAAACCGGAGCGATCCGGAACGCGCCGATGTTCCGCACGAAGATTCGTGCGGAACATCGGCGGGGATGTCAGGCGGCGACGGCGACCGGGGNGATCCGGAACGCGCCGATGTTCCGCACGAAGATTCGTGCGGAACATCGGCGGGGATGTCAGGCGGCGACGGCGACCGGGGTGGAGGTGGCGTCCAGGGCGGGCGTGGGGCGGGAGCGCAGGGCGCCCAGGCCGAGCAGGGCGAGACCGGCAGCCGACCAGGTGAGCAGGACCGCGAGGGGGGCCAGGGCGCCCGCGCCGTCGAAGTAGGCGACCGAACGGAGCAGGGACGCGGCCGCGCCGGGCGGGCACAGCTGGCCGATGGTGCCCCAGGGCTGCGGGAGGAGTTCGGGGGCGGAGGTGGCGGCGGAGAACGGGTTGCCGATGAGGAGCATGGTCAGGGCACCCAGGCCGATGCCGGGGCGGCCGATCGCGGCGGCCAGGCCGACGAGGGTGGCGGCGACGGCGAACGCGGCCAGGCCGGCGATCGCGGCGAGTTCCAGGTAAGAGCCGGGAACGATCGAGAGCCAGGTGTGGAAGACCAGGGTGCTGAGCAGACCGCCGGCGACAGCGAAGGTGACCAGGCCGACGAGCCGGGCGGCGAAACCGGGGATCAGCAGGGTGAGCAGCACACCCGCGGCGATGCCGGACATCACCAGGGGCAGCACCATCGAGCCGAAGCCGGCGCCGCGCGGGTCGTCGGGGTCGGTGGCGACGACGTCCTGGACCGGCGTGGCGGGCGCGCCGCCGAACTGCTGGGCCAGGGCGGTGAGTTGCTGGGCGACCGCGGGTGAGGCGGCCGAGGCGACCAGGACCTGCGGTGCGCCCTGGCCGGTGACGATGGCGCCGTAGACCTCGTTGTCGGTGAGCGCGGTGCGGGCGGCGTCCGCGTCGGCGAGGGTGGTGATCTCGAAGGCGTCGGGGCTGCGCTGCTGCAGCTGCTGGGTGACCTGCGCGGCCTGTGGACCGGTGACGGCGATGGGCAGGTCGCGCGGAGCGAGGTTGACGGCGGGCCAGGCGAAGGCGATCAGGAGCAGAGCCTGCAGCGCGGTGGCCGCGAGACCGAGCGCGACCGCTCGTCGAGTGATCGTCATGGCGGTTCTCCCCTTAAAGCGAATGTTCGTTCTTTTTGGTGGTTCCACGGTGGCATCGAGAGCCCGCGCTTGTCAAGAACGGATATTCGTTTTACTTTGAGGCATGCCCCGAGTCAGCGAAGAACACCTCGAACGTCGCAGGCAGCAGATCCTCGACGCCGCGCAGCTCTGCTTCGCCAAGAGGGGTTTCCACGAGACCTCGATGCAGGATGTGTTCGCCGAGGCCGGGTTGTCGGCGGGGGCCGTCTACCGGTACTTCACCAGCAAGAACGAGATCATCGCGGCCCTGGTTCTCCAGACGATGGTGCCGCTGAGGTCGCGGTTGGCCGAGATCATCCGCGCCGAGACGCCGCCGGTGCCCGCCGAAGTCGTCCGGCTGCTCACCACCGAGGTGATCAAGCACAGCGGCGCGGACGGGCCGTTGCGCTTGGCGCCGCAGGCCTGGGCACTGGCACTGGTGCAGCCGGAAGCCGGTCTACCGGTGCGCGAGGGCATCGCCACCATGCGGGATCTGTGGCGCGAGTACGTGGTGCGGATGCGCGAGCTCGGCTGGATTCCGGCCGACGCCGATGTCGACGCACTGGCCAAGACCATCATCGGGATCATGCCCGGCTTCATCCTGCAACATCTGCTGCTCGGCGACGTCGATCCGGAGGAGATGGCCAGAGGCGTCGAGGTGCTGCTGCCGATCGACCCGGCCCGGGATCGTTAGGAAGCTCACTGTTACCGACGCCGGGGAACGGGTAGGTTCGGGTGCGGCACAGGTGGGGTCGTGGGGCCACCGAACCGCCGACAATCGATCCGACCAGGGAGTTTCCTGTGGCATTGCACCGACGAACCCTTCGATCACGCGGCATCGCCGCCCTCGCCACCGCGACCGTGGCGGCCGTCCTGCCCGTCGCCGTGGCAGGCACCGCGCAGGCACGCATGATCGGCGGATTCGAGGTGGGCGGCGCGATCGAGATCGAATACGACCAGGCCGGCGGCCCCGCGCTCGGTGACCCCACCTCACCCGAATCCGACGCCGCGGCGGGCGGCAAGTACCAGACCTTCGCCAACAACGCGGCGATCTACTGGCACCCCGACACCAACGCCAACACCGTCGCCGGGCAGATCCGCGACAAGTTCGCCGAGCTGGGCAACGAGGGCGGCAAGCTCGGCTATCCGGTCACTCGCGAGGAGTCGACCCCGGGTGGCACCGGCCGCTACAACCACTTCCAGAAGGGGTCGATCTACTGGTCGGTCGGCACCGGCGCGCACCAGATCAGCGGCCCGATCCGGGACAAGTGGGCCGCGCTCGGCTGGGAGTCGAGCCCGCTGGGATTCCCGCTCAGCGACGTCTCCAAGGCAGGCAAGGGCGACGGCCAGTTCTCGATGTTCCCGACCGGCGCCATCTACTGGTCCTCGTCGACCGGCGCGCACGCGGTGTGGGGCAGCATCCAGGCCGACTGGATCCGGGCGGGCTCCGAAGGCGGCCGCTACGGCTACCCGACCAGCGACGAATACGACTACCAGGGCGGCAAGGCCCAGGATTTCCAGGGCGGCAAGATCACCTGGAAGCCCTCGAACTGACGCCTACGGCGCGAGCAGCCCCTGCCTGGCCCTGCTCGCGCCGGACAGCGTGAGCAGCAGCATGGTGGTCAGCGCCTGATCGTCGAGGCCCTCGGCGGGGAACGTGTAGCGCAGGATGACATCGCCCAGTTTGCCGCGCCCGATCAGGGTGACCGAGCCGAACTGGATCTCGTTGTTGCGCTCGGCGACGCGCTTGTGCAGCTGCGGCTTGAGCGGGCGATCCCAGGCCAGCACGCTGGTCAGCGACAGCACGGTGAGGCCCGGCGCCAGGGTGACCGCGCGGATCGAGCACAGCGCGCCGTCGTATTCGAAGCCGAGCGAGCCGTCGGCGTCGACGCGGACATCGATGTCCTGCATCTGCAGACAGGCGCCGGTGCGCGCCTGCAGGTCCAGTTCGGGTGTGACCACCGCGTCCATCTCGGCTCCGTCGCTCATTTGGTGCCGCCGAAGCGACGATCGCGCTTGGCGTATTCCAGGCACGCGTCCCACAGGTTACGCCGGTCGAAGTCGGGGAAAAGCGTGTCCTGGTAGACGAATTCGGCGTACGCGGCCTGCCAGATGAGGAAGTTCGAGCTGCGGAACTCCCCGGAGGGACGCAGGAACAGGTCGACGTCGGGCATATCGGGTTCGTCGAGGTACCGGGCGACGGTGGCCTCGTCGATCTTCTCCGGATCGATCTCCCCCGCCGCCACCCGGCGCGCGATCTCGCGTGCGGCGTCGGCGATTTCGGCGCGGCCGCCGTAGTTGACGCACATTGTCAGCGTCATCACGTCGTTGTCCTTGGTGAGCTCCTCGGCGATCTCGAGCTCCTTGATCACGCTGCGCCACAGGCGCGGTCGGCGACCGGCCCAGCGCACGCGCACACCCATCTCGTGCATCTCGTCGCGGCGGCGGCGGATCACATCGCGGTTGAAGCCCATCAGGAAGCGCACCTCGTCGGGGCTGCGCCGCCAGTTCTCGGTGGAGAAGGCGTAGGCGGACAGCCACTTGACGCCGATCTCGATACAGCCCTCGACGGAGTCCATGAGCACGGCCTCGCCGCGTTCGTGTCCGGCGGTGCGCGGCAGGCCACGTTCCTGCGCCCAGCGGCCGTTGCCGTCCATCACCAGCGCGACGTGGTTGGGGACCAGCTCCGGCGGGATCGCGGGCGGACGCGCACCGGAGGGATGCGCAGACGGCGGGCGCACGGTGCGGGCGGGCTTGCTCGCGGTGGAGGAGTCACGACGCAGGATCACGGCATCCATCCTGCCTGATCGTCGAGCACGGCCCGCACGGGCTCCGCGGATGGCCCGGATCGAGGGTTGCGGCGGCAGGTGCGCGACCGATCCGGCCGGACCGGCCCGCTCGCCGCGGTCGGGCCGCTCAGCCGACGCCGCCCGCGACCGAGCGGTACTCGCCCGTATCGGCACGGCTTCGCTCGATCAGCGGCAGCGTGCGCAGCTGCCGTTCCAGATGCCACTGCAGGTGAGCGGCGACCAGGCCGCTGGCCTGTCGGCGGATGTTGTCGGGGACGCCGGCGATGTAGTCCCACTCCCCCTTCAGCAGGGCGACGAGCAGGTCGAGGACCCCCGCGGCCGGGGTGCTCGCGCCCGGCGGCCTGCAGTGCACGCAGACCGCGCCGCCCGCCGCGACATGGAACGCGCGATGCGGGCCCGGCGTCGCGCAGCGGGCGCAGTCGTCCAGGGCGGGCGCCCAACCGGCGAAACCCATGGCGCGCAACAGATACGCGTCGAGGATCAGTTCGTGCGGGCGCTGCTTGGCGGCGATGGCGCGCAGGGCGCTCGCGGTGAGCGCGTGCAGTTTCGGCGCCGGTGCGCGTTCCTCGCCCGCCAGGCGTTCGGCCGTCTCGAGGATCGCGCAGGCGGTGGTGTAGCGGCCGTAGTCGTCGATGATGTCGGCGGCGAACGCCTCGACCGTGGTCACCTGGGTGACGATGTCGAGCGTGCGGCCCGGATGCAGCTGCACGTCGATGTAGGCGAACGGCTCGAGCCGCGCCCCGAACTTCGACTTGGTGCGCCGCACTCCCTTGGCGACCGCGCGCACCAGACCGTGTTGCCTGGTCAGCAGCGTGACGATGCGATCGGCCTCGCCCAGCTTGTGCTGACGGACCACCACCGCCTCATCCCGATACAACCGCACGGCCTCAGTCTTCCACGTCGACCCGACACCGCCACCACGGACACGGCGGGCCGGTCAGTCCCGCCGGAGCAGACCGGCGATGAGCAGCAGCAGGGACTGCTGGGTCTCGGCGCGGGCGCGCTCCGCGTCCTCGGCGTGCGCGACGATGAGCGAGGCTTCGGTGATGGCGCTGAGCAGCAGCTGCGCGAGGACCGGGACCGGGACGGCCGGGACGAGACCGGAGTCGACGGCGCGTTGCAGTTGGCCGGTGATCAGGCCGAGGCCGTGCCGGGATTCGAATTCGCGGAAGGCGGGCCAGCCGAGGACGGTCGGGGCGTCCATCAAGACCACACGCAGCATTTCCGGGCGAGCGCAGATGTCGAGGAAACAGGCCAGACCCGCGGTCATGCCCGCGACGACATCGTCGGGGGCGACGGCGGCGACCGCGCTCGCGATCTCCGCCGTGGCTTCGGTCTCGATCTGCTCGAGTACGGCCAGGAACAGCCCGCGCTTGTCGCCGTAGTGGTGCTGCAGGGCACCGCGGGTGACACCGGCGGCGGCCACCAGCTGTTCGGCCGAGGTCGCGGCGAAGCCGCGCTCGGCGAACAGGCTGCGGCCTGCCTGCTCGAGCGCGGCTCGGGTGGTGCGGGAGCGATCCTCCTGACTACGGCGCTGCATGCAGCCGAGTGAACTCCACGATCAGTTCGGCGAGCAACTCCGGCCGGTCCTCGGGCACGAAGGTGTAGGAGTCGTCGACGGTACGCAGACTCGCCTTCGGCAGTGCGGTGACGAGCCGCTGCGCCAGTGTCATCGGGAACAGCCGGTCCTCGGTGGACCACACCACCAGCACGGGAAAGTCGACCTCGGCGAAGCGTTCGGCGGCCGCGAGGGTGACCCGGTTGTCCACGCCCGCGGCGAAGCGACGCAGGTCGGCACGGATCGCGGCACTGCGCTGGGCGGGCCCCAGGTAGGACCGTGCGATGTCGGCCGGCAGGTGATGCTTGGTCACCAGGCCGAAGGCGAGCGGCAGCCGCTGCATCGGCTTCCACCGGATCGGCGCGAGCAACGGGGCGACCGCACCGGGCAGTTTCGCCACCTTCAGCAGCGCCGCGAACGGCTGCGGCGGGAAGACCTCGAAGCAGTCGACGGCGGCCAGCACGACCCGGCCGATCCGTTCAGGCCTGCGGGTCATCAGGATCTGGGTGAGCGCGCCGCCGGTGTCGTTGGCGACGACGGTGACGTCGGTCAGGTCGAGCGCGTCGAGGAACTCGGCGATGAGATCCGCGATGCCGGTGGGGGTGAGATCGGCGTCGGGCAGCGGGATCGAGTGCGATCCGAGCGGCCAGTCGGGGGTGAGGCAGCGGTGTCCGGCGGCGACCAGGCCGGGGACCACCCCGCGCCAGAGGTCGGCGTTGACGAGCAGGCCGTGCACGAACACGACCGGCGAGCCGGCGCCGGTGTCGTGATAGCGGATACGGCCGGACGACAGGGCGATCTCGCGCGCCGGGCCGAGTGCTGAGCTGATTCCCATGGGGTCCTCCCCTGGTCGAATGCTGGGCCTCTTCACTGTTACATACATACGGAATGTATGTCTATACCCGAGAAATCCACCCAGGGTATGTGGACGAGCGACCAGCTCGGGGCTACGGTCGACCCCACTACCTGCAGAGACGGAGCTCACATGTCCGCGCCCGACCGCCTCGCGCCGAAGCCCTCGGCCGACCTCGGCCTTTCCGAAATGTCCGCCGCGCTCGCCGACGGCAGCGTCTCCTCCGTCGCGGCCGTGACCGAGGCGCTCGACCGGATCGAGGCCGCGCAGCCGACGCTCAACGCCTTCCGGACCGTCCGCCGCGAGGCCGCGCTCCGGGAGGCCGCCGACGCCGACGCGCGTCTGGCCGCCGGCGAACGGCTGCCGCTGCTCGGCGTCCCGATCGCGGTCAAGGACGACACCGATATCGCCGGGGAGATCACCGCTTTCGGCTGCGGCGGCGAGTTCGCGCCGAAGACGGAGGACGCCGAATCGGTGCGCAGGTTGCGGGCCGCCGGTGCGGTGATCGTGGGCAAGGCCAATACCTGTGAGCTGGGCCAACTCCCGTTCACCAGCGGAGAGGCCTTCGGCCACACTCGCAACCCCTGGGATCGCACGCGCACCCCCGGCGGCTCCTCGGGCGGTTCCGCCGCGGCGGTCGCGGCCGGATTGGTGCCCGCCGCACTGGGTTCCGACGGCGCGGGCTCGGTGCGCATCCCCGCGTCGTGGAACAACCTGGTCGGGATCAAGCCGCAGCGCGGGCGCATCTCCACCTGGCCGCACGCCGAGGCGTTCTACGGGCTCACCGTCAACGGGCCGTTGGCGCGCACCGTCGGCGATGCCGCTCTGCTGCTCGACGTCACCGCCGGACCACACCGCGGCGACCTGCACACCCCGGCGCCGATCGACGCGAGCGCCGCCGTGGGGCGCGACCCCGGCAAGCTCAGAATCGCGCTCTCCCTGCGGATTCCGTTCACCGCGACCAAGACGGCGCTGGACCCGCAGATCGCGGCGGCCGTCCACGCACTGGCGACGACGCTGCGCGGCCTCGGGCACACGGTCACCGTGGCCGACCTGCACTACGGACTGATGATCGGCGCGTCGTTCCTGCCGCGCTCGATGGCGGGGATCGCGCGCGTGCGCGACGCGATGCCGGAGGCGATCGTCGACCCGCGCACCACGGCCAACGCCCGGTTGGGCGGACTGCTCGGCGGTCCCGTGCTCGCGGCCGCACGCCGCGCCGAGCCGTTGCTGCGCACACGGATCGGCGCGTTCTTCGACGACTACGACCTGGTCCTGGCCCCGACCACCGCCACCCCGCCCCCGCGTGCCGAGGAGATCGACGGGATCGGCGTCGGGGCGACCAACGCTCTGATCACCGCCGCCTGTCCCTACACCTGGCCGTGGAATGTCCTGGGCTGGCCGAGCGTGAACGTGCCCGCCGGTTTCACCGACGCCGGACTGCCGATCGGCGCGCAGCTGATGGGTACCGCGAACTCCGAGCCGATGCTGATCTCGCTGGCGGCTCAGCTGGAAGCGGAACTGCGGTGGGAGCGGGCGCGACCCACGCCGTGGTGGTGAGTCAGAACGGGGCGGTCGGCCACCACCGGTCGTAGAGCTCGGCGCCGTTGGTGGCGCCGATAATGCTGACCAGGCAGAAGTTCCGTGCCGGGTCGTCGAATTGGACGACGAGCGCCCCCGACGTGGTGCCCGCGCGCAGACCCGGCATGTTCTGGACGATGAGCCTGCCCCGCCCCGAGGACCGCTCCCAGTTCTCCTCCCGGATCTCGGTCGCTTCCACGAACGGCCGGGCGTTGCTCGGCGTGCGGTCGCCGTTGCAGTACACCGTCATACGTTCCACGGGATCGCGGTCACCGTTGCAGCTGAGCCGGCCGACGCCGTCGTGCTGGTCGAGCGCGATCGGCCGGTGCTCCTTGTCGACGGCCGCGCACCGTGCGCCCTGGTAGCCGCTCGCGAACGGCGTACGCGGGAGCAGCTCGGGCAGGGCACGAACGATGTATTCGTGCGCGCCCCATGCCGATTCGGCAGCCGTGGTCGGCGCCGCCGAGGTCGTGGGCGCGGCGGCGGGCGACTCGTCGCGATTCAGCGCGACGGCACCGGCCGCTACCAGCGCGAGGGTGAGCCCGGCCACCGCCCCGGCGGCCAGGAGCCGACGACGGGACACCGGCACTGTCACGGCGCGGGGCGACGGAGTCGGTGCCCAGGAGTGGCCGACCGGGACACCGGTGGGCGGGGTCCCGGCGGCGGGGCCCGGATGACCGATCGGTCCGCGC
>NZ_JBCGFB010000157.1:0-12042 GCF_038752175.1 Nocardia sp. No.11
CCTTGCGGCCCTGCACGCCGCGCTCGCCGCGGCGACGGCGCACCGGACCACCGGCGGCACCGCGCGCCGTTCGGTCGTGCTGACCAGGGTGTTCACCGACACCAGGGCCAGGATCACCGAGCAGGTCACCGCGCTGCGGTCCGGCGCGGAGTCGACCCGGCTGCGGGCGGAACGGGTCGCGCTGCTGGCCGAGCGCGACGGCGGCCGCCAGACCGGCCTGTCGGCGGTGCGCAGCCAGGTCCAGCTGGCCCGCGTCGACCTCACCACCGAGGTCGGCGCACTGGTGCGAGCCCTGCACACCCGCTCGCGCGCCGAACTCGACCGCTGCGACCGCGCCGAGCTGCGCGCCTACCCACAGCGACTACAGCAGGCCGCCGCCGAACTGTCGGTGGCGGTCGACACCGCGATCGACGCCAGAGTCATCGAGACCGCGCGCCGCGTCGGCACCACGGCACCCGCCGCACGCAGGCACGATCCGGCCCCGAAGGTCGGCCCCGAGCCCGAGCCGCGGCACCGTGGTGTCGAAGATCACCTCATGATCGCGCTCGGCGCGTCGGCTGGCGTCGGCCTCGGTCGCCTGGTCGTCGCACCGCTGTCGCTCGTGCCCGCGCTGGACGCCGCGAGCGTCCCGGTGACGCTGCTGCTCGGTGCGGGCGCGGCCTATTGGGTGGTGCGCGCGCGGGGTCAGCTGGCCGAGCGCAACCACCTCTCGCAGTGGGTGGCCGAGGCGCTGGTGAATGTGAAAGCCCAGCTGGAGCAGCGTGTCGCCGCGGTTCTGGTGGATGTCGAGGCAGAATTGGCCGAGCACGTCATCCGGGAATCGACGGCGCGCGCGGTCGCGGTCGACCGCCGGGTCGGGGAGCTGGACAGCCTCGCGCGACGCCTCGTCGCCGAGCGCCCGGCTCAGCTGGCGGCGTGCGAGCGAGACCTCGCCGCGCTGGAACGCGCCGAGGCCGAGATTGGGTGATCGACCTGTGGGTAGTTATTAGGGAACCCGATTCCGTATCGATCGTCATATCGCGTTAACCTTTAACCAGGAACCTGGGCGTCCGCTCCGTGCCAGTCGATGCGCGGCCTCCGTCCATGGACGTCGCTGTACGCCGTCCATTTGGGGTTGTGCGGTGGTTGGTTCGCTGCGGACGCCTTCCCGCCCGGTGGCGATCGATGGACTTCGCATCGAAGAACCGCCCATCTCAGGAGAGTTTTCATGACCTCAGCGACCATTCCTGGTCTTCGTGGATCCGACGGCACCGCGCCGACCGAGCACAGTGAACTGCTCGCCTGGGTACAGGAAGTCGCAGAGCTCACTCAGCCGGATCGCGTGGTCTGGGCCGACGGCTCCGACGCGGAATGGGATCGCCTGACCACTCAGCTGGTCGAGGCGGGCACCTTCAAGAAGCTCGACGAGAAGAAGAAGCCGAACTCGTTCCTAGCGCTGTCGGACCCGTCCGACGTCGCCCGCGTCGAGTCGCGCACCTACATCTGCTCCAAGACCGAGGCCGACGCCGGTCCGACCAACAATTGGGTCGACCCCGCCGAGATGCGCGCCACCATGACCGAGCTGTACCGCGGCTCGATGAAGGGCCGCACCATGTACGTGGTGCCGTTCTGCATGGGCCCGCTCGGTGCCGAGGACCCCAAGCTGGGCGTGGAGATCACCGATTCCGAGTACGTCGTCGTGTCGATGCGCGTGATGACCCGCATGGGCCAGGCCGCGCTGGACAAGCTGGGCACCGACAAGCCGTTCGTGAAGGCGCTGCACTCGGTGGGCGCCCCGCTGGCCGAGGGCCAGGCCGACGTGCCGTGGCCGTGCAGCGACACCAAGTACATCACCCACTTCCCCGAGGACCGCGAGATCTGGTCCTTCGGCTCCGGCTACGGCGGCAACGCCCTGCTCGGCAAGAAGTGCTACTCGCTGCGCATCGCCTCGGCCATGGCCCACGACGAGGGCTGGCTGGCCGAGCACATGCTGATCCTCAAGCTGATCTCGCCCGAGGGCAAGAACTACTACGTCGCCGCCGCGTTCCCGAGCGCCTGTGGCAAGACCAACCTCGCGATGATCCAGCCGACCATCCCGGGCTGGCGCGCGGAGACCCTGGGCGACGACATCGCCTGGATGCGGTTCGGTGAGGACGGCCGGCTCTACGCCGTGAACCCGGAGTTCGGCTTCTTCGGTGTCGCGCCGGGCACCAACCGCAGCTCCAACCCCAACGCGATGGCCACCATCGAGGCGGGCAACACCGTTTACACCAACGTCGCCCTGACCGACGACAACGATGTGTGGTGGGAGGGCCTCGAGGGCGAGCCCGATCACCTGATCGACTGGAAGGGCAACGACTGGTACCTCCGCGAGTCGGAGACCCTGGCCGCGCACCCGAACTCGCGCTACTGCACCCCGATGTCGCAGTGCCCGATCCTGGCCCCCGAGTGGGACGACCCGCAGGGTGTGCCGATCTCGGCGATCCTGTTCGGCGGTCGCCGCAAGACCACCGTCCCGCTGGTGACCGAGTCGTTCGGCTGGGAGCACGGCGTGTTCATGGGCGCCACCATGGGCTCGGAGCAGACCGCCGCCGCCGAGGGCAAGGTCGGCACCGTCCGCCGCGACCCGATGGCGATGCTGCCGTTCCTCGGCTACCACGTGGGCGACTACCTCAACCACTGGATCAACCTCGGCAAGAACGCCGACGCGAACAAGCTGCCGAAGATCTTCTACGTCAACTGGTTCCGTCGTGGCACCGACGGCCGCTTCCTGTGGCCCGGATTCGGTGAGAACTCCCGCGTGCTGGAGTGGATCGTCGGCCGCATCGAGGGCCGTTCGGGCGCCGAGGCGACCGCGGTGGGCAATGTCCCGTCGGCCGCCGACCTGGACCTGGAAGGCCTCGACGTGGTCGTCGCCGATGTCGACGAGGCCCTCGCGGTGAACGTCGAGGAGTGGCGCAACGAGATCCCGTCGATCGAGGAGTGGTTCCAGTTCGTCGGCGACAAGCTGCCCTCGGGCGTGCGCGACGAGTTCGAGGCCCTCAAGGAGCGCCTGGGCTGATCCGCCCCCTGAACGGCGAACCGCCCGTACCGCGTTCGGTACGGGCGGTTTCGTCTATTCGGCGAACGGCGAGTGCCTGATCATCGGCAGGAAGCCCGCGCCGGTGAGCCAGTGGACGCGGCCCGCGGGGACGGCGGCGGCCTCGGCGGTGAAGCAGGCGATGAGGTGTCGCTTGAAGTCCTGACGTGGGTGCCGCACGAGCAGGTCGTCGACGAAGCCGGCGTCGAGGTCGGCCAGCCGTCGGCCCAGGACGTCGACCGAGGCGCCCGCGGAGACGAAACCGCCCGGCTCGCCGAGGTTTTCGGCCGCGTCCGGATTCAGGTGGGCCGCGATCGCCGCGCCGATCGCCTCGGCACGGTCGGCGGGAGCGCCGTGGCGGACCGCGAAATCGTTCGCCGTCTCACCACCGACCACCGCGAAACATCTACCCGGAGTGGGTGTTTCGAGCTTCAGGTCGTGCAGCAGGCTGGCCACGTAGCCGATCTCGTCGTCGTAGTCGACGCTGTCGAGCTCGGCGAGGGCGCGTGCGAAGAAGTAGGTGCGGTACGAGTGCGCCAGCATCGTGTCCGAGAGCTGTTCGCGCGCCTCGATTTCGGCAGCCCGGGCGAGCGCGGTGTCGGGCAGGCGCAGTTCGGCCAGCGCCAGCCGCCCGGTGCCGCGACGGCCCAGCGCCTGCCGGAGCCGGCCGGATACCAGCGCGGGTGAGACGCGGAGCAAGCCGACGGTGAGGGCGCGGCGCTGGGCGGGGGTGAGATTCCCGCCGGTGTGGGTGGCCCAGTCCCAGTCGAGGGCGGGTGTCACGGTGAGCATGGTCGATCTCCTCCGACGCGTGTTTCGCGGTGTCCGTCGAGTGTCGCGGAGCGGACCGGGCCGGTGAAGTGGCGGAAATGCCAGCATTGCGTGGATACGTGCCAAACTGGGGACATGATCGAGGTCGCCGCGCTGGCGCTGGACGGGGTGATGACGTTCGACCTGGCCTGCGCGGTGCAGGCGTTCCGGCACGGGCCCGGCGTCACCGGCGAGCCGGTCGGCTTCGCGATGCGCACCTGCGGCGTCCGGCCCGGTCCCGTGTGGACGCCCAACGGCTTCGACCTGCGGGTGGAGCACGGCTTGGAGCTGCTGGCGGCGGCCGATCTGATCGTCGTGCCCGGCATCGGCCTGCCGACGCTGCCCACGCCCGAGCCCGTGCTCGACGCCCTGCGCGCGGCGGCGGAGCGGGGCGCGACGATCGCCAGCATCTGTATCGGCGCCTTCGTCCTGGCCCAGGCGGGCCTGCTCGATGATCGCCCGGCTACCACCCACTGGGGCTACTGCGACCAGTTCGCCCAGCTCTACCCGGCGGTGAAACTGGATCCGACGGCCCTCTACATCGACGACGGCGACATCCTCACCTCGGCGGGTCTGTCCGCGGGCCTGGATCTGTGCCTGCACCTGGTGCGCCGGGAACTCGGCGCGGCGGCCGCCGCCGACCTCGCCCGCTGGAATGTGGTGCCGCCGCACCGCGAGGGCGGCCAGGCCCAGTACATCCCGCGGCCAATGGGCGGCCCGGATCCCCGCAGCGGTCTGGCCGCGACGCTGACCTGGGCGGCGGCGAATCCCCGAGCCGCCACCGATGTCTCGGCCCTGGCGGCGCACGCGCTGATGAGTGAGCGGACGTTCATCCGCCGCTTCAAGGCCGAAGTCGGCGCCACCCCGGGCGCCTGGCTCGACGCGCAACGGCTCGGGCGGGCCCGCGAGCTACTCGAGCGCACGCAGCTTCCGGTCGAGACGGTCGCGCAGCGCGCGGGGTTCGGCAGTGTGACGGCGTTGCGTGATCATCTGCGCGCCGCGACGGGGCTCACGCCCTCGGCGTACCGCCGTTCGCTGCGGCACTGACCGCGTTGCCAGTGTGCTGATTTCGCCGTGGTTTTCGGGGCGATGGGCGGTGATGAACTGGACAAGCGAACTATGAGTTTCCGGACAGATTCCGGTGCGGACGATTTCCCCGACTCGATTCTGGGTACATCTTTCGATGTCAGAGGGTCGCTGCCGTTGGGCGGGAGTCGTGACCTATATTCCTGGTCAGGCTCCTCCGTTCGTCGCACCATCCGAGCTAACTCCCTTTCGAGACTCCAGCACCGCCGACGCGGTCCCGATGAGATCGACGCTGAGAGGTGGTTCACGCATGACCGATGTGGTGACCGGATACGGGTCCGACACCTACTCGAGCACTCCCCTGCAACGGGTGGCAGGACGTTTGCAGCGCGCACTGCCGCCGGGGTGGCGGGTCGACGTGGTCGACTTGCCACCCCGGGGTCAAGTGGCCGGACAGCCGGTACTGCGGGTGCAGATGCCGGAGAACTAGTCGGTGCTCGCGGGCGT
Organism: Nocardia sp. No.11; assembly: GCF_038752175.1. Lineage (NCBI taxonomy): Bacteria > Bacillati > Actinomycetota > Actinomycetes > Mycobacteriales > Nocardiaceae > Nocardia > Nocardia sp. No.11. The sequence goes on from NZ_JBCGFB010000157.1 coordinate 5,402, forward strand.
CCAGCCCATCGGCATCAGCACGGACTTCTGCTCGCAGAACGCGTCGAGGCCCTCGGGCCCGTTCTCGCGGCCGATGCCCGAGTTCTTGTACCCACCGAACGGCGCGGTGGGGTCGAAGGCGTACCAGTTGATGGCGTAGGTGCCGGTGCGCACCTTCGCCGCGATCTCGACGCCGTGCTCGATGTCGGTGGTCCACACCGAACCGGCCAGGCCGTAGTCGGAGTCGTTCGCGATGGCGATCGCCTCCTCCTCGGTCTCGTACGGGATCACCGAGAGCACCGGGCCGAAGATCTCCTCCTGGGCGATGGTGCTGGAGTTGTCGACGTCGGCGAAGATCGTCGGCTCGACGAACCAGCCGCGCTCGACGCCCGCGGGCCTGCCGCCGCCGAGGACCAGTCGCGCGCCCTCTTCCTTGCCCTTGGCGATGTAGCTCTCCACCCGGTCGCGCTGCTTCTCGCTGATCAGCGGGCCGAGTTGGGTGGCCGGATCGGTCGGGTCGCCGGTCTGCATGGTCTTGACGTGCGCGACCAGCGCGTCGACGATCTCGTCGTAGCGGCTGCGCGGGGCGAGGATGCGGGTCTGCGCCACACAGCCCTGCCCGCTGTTCATCAACCCGGAGAACGCGAGAACGGGAATGCTGGCGGCCAGGTCGACGTCCTCGAGCACGATGGCGGCCGACTTGCCGCCCAGCTCCAGCGAGACGGTCTTGAGCTGCTCGCCCGCGATCGCGGCCAGCTTGCGGCCGACCGGGGTGCTGCCGGTGAAGGTCACCTTGTCCACGCCGGGGTGGCTCGCGAGGTATTCGCTCTCCGCCGCGTCTGCGGGCAGGACCGACAGCACACCGTCCGGGAGTCCGGCTTCGGTGAAGATGTCGGCGAGGAGGTTGGCCGTCAGCGGGGTCAGCGGCGAGGGCTTGAGCACCACGGTGCAGCCGGCCAGCAGGGCGGGGCCGAGCTTGTTCGCGGCGAGGAACATCGGGACATTCCAGGCGGTGATCGCCGCGACGACGCCGCGCGGTTCCCGTGAGACGCGCGAGGTTCCGAACAGGCCGGTGCGAGTCTCGTTCCACGGGAACGTCTTCGCCAGTGCCGCCCAGGCGTCCAGCGCGGCGACGGCCGGAATCTGGTTGAGTGTCAAGGCGGCTAACGAAGGCGCGCCCATCTCCGCGGTGAGTGCGGCGAGCAACTCGGGCGAACGCTGCTCGATCAGTCGGGCCGCCTTGGCGAGCACCTCTGCTCGTTCCAGTGGCGGTGTGGATGGCCACGGTCCGCTGTCGAAGGCGTCGCGGGCCGCGGCGACCGCGGCGTCCACATCGGCCTTCGTTACCGCGGGCACGCTGCCGACGGTCTCCTCCGTTGCGGGTGAGACCACGGAAATGCGGTCACTACCGGCAGGGGTGGTCCACTTCCCGCCGATGAACAGACTGTCGTAGTGCATAAGAACACGTTACAGTTTTGTGGCCGGGTTGTCTGCAACACGTTCTAATTCGCTGTCCCGCAACGACTGTGAACAGGGCGAATTCCAACCTGTCGGTTCGCTTTTCGGGTAAACGCACTATTGCGTTCTGTTGTTGAAAAGGGGATGCTTTAGCTACTGATCAGCTCGCTCGATTCATCAGACCTTTACAGCGAATTGGGGAGACCGACTCATGGCTGTGCAAGTGATCGGCCGATCGTTGATGACCAGCGACCAGACCGACCATCAAGCGAAGAGTGTAGGCAGCGGGGGATGGGTTGTGTCATTCCTGCCCGGCCGCACACTCACGATCGAGCAGGCAACTGCCGCCATTCAGGCCGCTGAGGCGGTCGCGATGGTCGGGGCACTCGCTGATCAGGTCGGCCTGACGACGCTGGAGACGGTGGGCCTGGCGATTCAGGAGTCGCCGTGGGCCGCCGCGCTACCCGAGCCGGTCCGCCGGTCCCGTCGATTGAGCTGGCTGGCCTGATCACCCTTGGTGGCCACGACCACCAGGTTGCTCACGAGTAGCTCGCGGATCACCGGAACTCGGACCAGCCACCACGCCCAGCGTGGGTGGTAGCGGGGGAAGACCGTCCGTACGTCGGCTGAAGTCGTTGCCGCCCAGCGCAAACCGTCGGCAGCGGTCACGGCGAACAGTGACCTGCCGAACCTGTTCTTGGGTTCACGACCGTGCTTGCGCCGGTACCGGCGGGCCGCGTACTCGCCGCCGAGGTAGTGCCAGAGGCCGGTCTCGTGACCGCCGAACGGCCCGTGCCACACCGTGTAGGAGTACACGATGAGGCCGCCGGGCTTGGTCACGCGGACCATCTCCTCCGCCATCACCCACGGATGCGGCACGTGCTCGGCCACGTTCGAGGAGAAGCAGACGTCGAAGGCGTTGTCGCGGAACGGCAGCGCCATCCCCGATCCGCGGACCGAGCCGGACACCCGCAGGCCCGCGGCGTGCATCTCCGACGGGTCGGGCTCGACCGAGACGTAGCGTGCCCCCGCCGCGGTGAACTCGTCGGCGAAGTACCCGGGGCCGCCGCCGACGTCGAGGACGACGGTGCCGGTGAGGTCGCGGCCGGTGATGTCGGCATAGAAGTCGCCGATCAGGTCGGCGCTGTCGGTGGCGATGCCGCCGTAGAACCTGGCCGGGTCGGACTGCTCGAACCGGAAGCTGGTGAGCAGCCGCAGCGAGCGGCGCAGCGTCGCGCGGCGCGCGAACCTGGACTGGTCGCGGCGCTGGACGGGCTGCTCGGTTCTCGGCGGGGATGCGGTCGGCACGGCCAGAGTTTATGGGCAGTGTCACCGGGGCCGATCGCGTGGTCCGGCCGGACACAGCGGACGGACGCGGCGATACGGATGTGTCGCGCAGACCACACCCGCTAGGGTGGGTGCCGACCTTTGTCCTCCGCCGACCCGATTGCGAGCCCCGACCGTGCGTGAAGTCCTCCTGCTGTGCTGGCGTGACACAGGGCACCCGCAGGGCGGCGGCAGCGAGCGGTACCTGGAGCAGGTCGGCGCCCAGCTGGCCGCGCGCGGCATCAAGGTCACGCTGCGCACGGCCGGGTATCCCGGTGCCCCGCGCCGGGAGCGGATCGACGGCATCGACATCAGCCGCGCCGGCGGCCGCTTCACCGTCTACCCCCGCGCGCTGGCCGCCATCGTCGCAGGTCGGCTGGGTATCGGCCCGCTGCGCGGGGTGCGCCCCGACGTCGTGATCGACACCCAGAACGGCATCCCCTTCTTCGCCACCGCCACCGGCGTGCCCTCCGTGGTGCTGGTGCACCACGGCCACCGGGAACAGTGGCCGGTCGCGGGCAAACTGGTCGGGCGGATCGGGTGGTGGATCGAGTCGCGGCTCTCCCCGCGCGTGCACCGCGAGAACCAGTACCTGACGGTGTCGCTGCCCTCGGCCGAAGAACTGGCCGTGCTCGGCGTCGACCGCGAGCGCATCGCCGTCGTCCGCAACGGTGCCGAGCCGGTCCCCGCCGAAGTCGTCCCCGGCGCCGACGACACCCGCGCCACCCACCCGCGCATCGCCGTGCTGTCGCGCCTGGTTCCGCACAAGCAGATCGAGGACGCGCTGACCGCCGTCGCCGCGCTGCGCGCGCGCTTCCCCGATGTGCACCTCGACGTGATCGGCGACGGCTGGTGGGCGCCGAAGCTGCGCGCCTGCGCCGACGAGCTGGGCATCGCCGACGCCGTCACCTTCCACGGCCACGTCGACGAGCGGCGCAAGCACGAGATCCTGTCGACCGCGTGGGTGCACGTGATGCCCTCCCGCAAGGAGGGCTGGGGACTGGCCGTCATCGAGGCGGCTCAGCACGGGGTGCCGACCATCGGCTACCGCAGCTCGCGCGGCCTCACCGATTCCATCGTCGACGGCGTCACCGGGCTGCTGGTCGACGACGCCCCCGCCCTCGCCGAAGCGGCAGCCGACCTGCTGGCCGATCCGGACACCCGCCTGATGATGGGGGAGAAGGCGCGGGCTCGTGCGCGCGAATTCTCCTGGGAGCAGACCGGTTCCGGGGTCTACGAGGTGCTCTCCGCCGCCGCTCGCGGTGCCTTCGTCACCGGTTTGGTCGCACCGCCAGCCCAAGGCTGATTCGCGGAAGCAGTGCGGCGGTGAGTAGTCCGCCGATCAGCAGGGCCGCCCACAGCAGGTGCGCTGCCGCCGAAATCCATCGTTGGGTGGGTGTGGCGATGTCGGTGGGGGTAGCACCCGCGATCCGGTACAGCGCTAGATCCGAGTCCTGATAGGCCGATTCCGCCGCGGCGAGCGTCTTCCCGGATTCGCCCAGCGGGCCGGGGGTGGTGCGTTCCACGACGATCCAGCCGACGCCGAGTGCGGCGATCTCGGCCGGGGTCGCGCCCCGGAGCAGCGCGTCTTCGACCCTGCGTGCCCGGTTGCCCTCGCCGTTGACGGCGTAGCCACGGACCCGGAGTTCGCCGGTCTGCAGGACGTCGTCGGGCAGGATGCGCGGCGCCGGATCGAGGACGGGAGCTGTCCCGCTATAGGGGAATCGGCGGAACATCCCGGCGGGGAGAACCGCGACATCCCCTGGTTCGTCCATGCGCTCGACGACCTGCGCCCACCCCGCCGGGTAGCGCACCGGCCGCATCTCGCCACCCACTCCCCAAGCCAGGTCGGCCAGCGGGAGGATCAAGAGAGCGATGAGAAGTGCGGCAACAGTGGATGTTCCGCGATGCGTTGGGACGCCGTCGGCTGGCGAGCCCGCGTGGTTGGTGGTCCCAGGGCCGGTGGGGTTCGTGGTCCCCGGGTTCGTCCGTCGCGCCGTCGGCTCCTGTCGTGCCGGTGGTGTTCGGCGCGTCCAGCCGAGAACCGTCGCGCACGCGGCCGCCGCGCACAGCGCGTAGGCGGGCATCGCCAGTGCCACGTACTTCTGTGTGTCGCGCAGCAGGCCGGCGCCGGGGATGTGCACCACCAGCCATTCGCCGATCGCGAGGCCGGGGCCGGTCGCGCCGAGTGCGGGCAGCACGATCGACACCGCCGCGATCACCAGCAGGGCCTGACCGTTTCGGCCCAGCGCCCACACGGCGCGCACGCCCAGCGCGACGATGCCGAGCAGCACCAGGGTGCCGACCAGCGCCAACGGCGTCGTCCGGGTGGCGGGCACCGCTTCGCTGTTCCAGATGCCACCGAGCCCGGCCAGACTGCCCAGCGTGCCGAGCCACGGCTCGGCGCGGGCCGCGAACGCCGACACGCCCGCCGGATCCGACGGCTCGGCCCCCGATCCGAGCGCCGTCGCCGTCAGCCAGGGCGCGCAGGTGGCGATCCACAGGACAGTGGCGGGGAGGAACGCTCGACGCCCGACCAGTGCGAGCCCGATGATCGCGGCCAGCAGCGATCCGGTGGGTGTCAGCCCGGCAGCCGCGAAACCGGCCGTCAGGGCCGCCCACGCGCCGATCGCCGCACCCCGGCTGAGTCCTCCAGGGGCGCCAGGTTCCGTTTGGGCTGTTGATCCGCCGCTGCCACCGGGCTCCACCTGGGCCCCTGATCCGCCGCTGCTCGAGCTCTCGCGCTGTGCCTCGGCGGGCCTCCCCGCAACGGGACTCGCTTCTGCGGCCGAGTGCGCGTCCGCATCGCCGCTCATGGTCGTGTTCCCGCGCGGGTTCGCGGTGGTAGGGATGTGTGGTCCGTCGACGAAGTGCGAGCGATCGCGCCGGGTTGCTTGTCTGACGCGGGCGGCGGCCATGGCGGTCCAGGGGAGGGCGGCGTAGCCGGCGAGGAGACTCCAGTGGCCCTGGAGGAGGCGTTCGGCGATGAAGGGGTTCCAGAGGGCGAGGGTGGCGGCGACCAGTTGGGCGGGGGCCGAGGCGGTGAGGAACTCGCGGGCGAGGACGGCGGCGCCGTAACCGGCGGCCCACAGGGCGACGATCAGAATCGCCTTCACCAGCAGGCCGCCGTCGATCAGCGGGGACAGGACGGCCAGCAACGCGTCCTGCGGAACGGCGCGGGGCGCGGCGGCGCCGAGGCCGAGGGCGGAATCGGTGAGGTAGGAGCGCGGGGTGCTGACGGCGTCGCGGAGCAGCAGATAGCCGGACCCGGCCAGCGGTCCGACGATGATCAGCGCGAGCAGTGCGCAGTATCCGGCCACCCAGGCCCGCACACGCCTATCTCCCGTCACGCCAGTGCACCTTACGTCCCGTCCCGCTGCCCGGCGGGCCGACCCGGTCCGCCGACCGTCGTGGGTGATGCGGTCGGGCCGTCGACGCCTGCCTCGATCGAGTCGTGGCCACGAGCGAGGCGGCCCGGATTCCCGGTGCCGACGGGCTGCGACACCCAAGGTGAGTCCGGTCGGACTCACATTTTCGGGGTACTGGTGATGCGAGGGCCGTCGAGGTGCGACGATGAGGCGTGTCCTCGGTCCGTCGCCCCCCTGTCGTAGCTGACCTGACCTGGGTGACGGCCGGCGCGATGACCGCCAACGTCGCCGGGTACCTGCTGCAACTGCTCGCAGGCCGCTGGCTCGGCGTCGCCGGGTACAGCGAGTTCGCGAGCCTGCTCGCCGTGCAGCTGCTGTGCGCCGTGCCCGCGCTCGCCATGCAGAACGTGGTGGCGCGCGAGGTGGTGCGCGGCGCCGACCTGCGGGCGGTGCGCGCGATGCAGTGGCGGTGCGCCGCGCTCGTCGCCGCGGTCGCCGTGGTGCTCGTTC
>NZ_JBCGFB010000158.1:0-12023 GCF_038752175.1 Nocardia sp. No.11
GGGCGTCGCGTCACCACGCGGAGGCGCCGCCGCCCCGTGCCGCTCGGGTGCGACGGCGGCCGCGCCACACACCGGGGTGACGGGCGTTTCCGCACCGGGATGCGCCGCGGCGGGCGCCGCCAGCACCCCCGTGGCGCAGAGCAGCGGAAACGTGGAGATCAGGGTTCGTGTGAAGGTGTTCATGCCCCTACTCTCGGGGGAGATCACCCCGGGCAGACCTCCGATCCGGCAACTGGGGACAACCTCGCCGGATGTGGATACCGCGCACTTCACCACCTGTTTCGGCGGGCGCTGTCAGGGGGCGATTTCGGGCCTGGCCCCGCTCCGCGTAGACTGATCAACGCGGTTTGTGCTGGGCACAGCAGGAACCGACTTCGCGCGCCACCCGTGCTCGTCCATCCGGTCGCCGCTCGCATACGCAGGCAGTCCGTGAGGGCATGTTCGCGCGAGTTCTCCAACGGATGAACAGTGGAATCGTCGGCTGGTCCCGGTCTCGCAGACCTGGGTCCGGCGGTTTCGGTGGCGCCAGGGCAGTCGATCGCCGATCGGCTGCGTCAACCGGCAACGAAAGAGAGATACGGGAGCTATGGCTGTCGTAACTATGAAGCAGCTGCTCGACAGCGGCGCGCACTTCGGGCACCAGACTCGTCGGTGGAACCCGAAGATGAAGCGGTTCATCTTCACCGACCGCAACGGCATCTACATCATCGACCTGCAGCAGACGCTGACCTACATCGACAAGGCCTACGAGTTCGTCAAGGAGACCGTCGCCCACGGTGGCACCGTTCTCTTCGTCGGCACCAAGAAGCAGGCCCAGGAGTCGATCGCGGCCGAGGCGACTCGCGTCGGGATGCCCTACGTCAACCAGCGCTGGCTGGGTGGCATGCTCACCAACTTCTCGACCGTCCACAAGCGCCTGCAGCGCCTGAAGGAGCTCGAGGCCATGGAGCAGACCGGTGGCTTCGAGGGTCGCACCAAGAAGGAAATCCTCATGCTGACGCGTGAGATGACCAAGCTGGACCGCACCCTCGGTGGTATCCGCGACATGGCCAAGGTGCCTTCGGCCATCTGGGTCGTCGACACCAACAAGGAGCACATCGCCGTCGGCGAGGCGCGCAAGCTGAACATCCCGGTCATCGCGATCCTGGACACCAACTGCGATCCCGACCTGGTCGACTACCCGATCCCGGGTAACGACGACGCGATCCGTTCCGCCGCTCTGCTCACCAAGGTCGTCGCCTCCGCGGTGGCCGAGGGCGTGCAGGCCCGCGCGGGCCAGGCTTCCGGCGACGCGAAGCCCGAGGCCGGCGCCGGTGAGCCGCTCGCCGAGTGGGAGCAGGAGCTGCTGGCTCAGGCGACCCCGGCCGCCGAAGCTGCCGTCGAGACGCCCGCCGAGGCCGAGGCCGAGGTCAAGGCCGACCCGGCGCAGCACACCCCGGCCGACTTCTGAGCTGATCGGTAGCTCTACGTTCACCTTGCCGGCCCTTCTGAATTCAGAAGCGGTCGGCAAGGTGGTGTAAACACCCAAGCACCCCACACACGAGGAGGCTCGCCCCCGATGGCGAACTACACCGCTGCTGACGTGAAGCGGCTCCGCGAGCTCACCGGCTCCGGCATGATGGACTGCAAGAACGCGCTGGCCGAGTCCGACGGCGATTTCGACAAGGCCGTCGAGGTGCTGCGCATCAAGGGCGCCAAGGATGTCGGCAAGCGCGCCGAGCGCGCGACCGCCGAGGGCCTGGTCATCGCCAAGGACGGCGTCATGGTCGAGATCAACTCCGAGACCGACTTCGTCGCCAAGAACGCGGAGTTCCAGGAGCTGGCCGAGGCCGTCGTCACCGCTGCCGCCGCAGGCAAGCCGGCCGACCTCGACGCCCTCAAGGCGCTCAAGCTCGACAACGGCACCGTCGACGAGGCCGTGCAGGCGCTGGCCGCCAAGATCGGCGAGAAGCTGGAACTGCGTCGCGTCATCTCCTTCGAGGGCCCGGTCGCCACCTACCTGCACAAGCGTGCGTCGGACCTGCCGCCCGCCGTCGGCGTGCTGGTCGAGTACACCGGTGAAGGCGATGCCGCCGCCGAGGCCGCCCGCGCCGCCGCCATGCAGGTCGCCGCGCTCAAGGCCCGCTACGTCACCCGTGACGAGGTTCCGGCCGAGCTGGTCGAGAACGAGCGTCGCGTCGCCGAGGCCACCGCCCGCGAAGAGGGCAAGCCGGAGGCCGCGCTGCCGAAGATCACCGAGGGCCGCGTCAACGGCTTCTTCAAGGACGTCGTCCTGCTCGAGCAGGCGTCGGTCACCGACTCGAAGAAGACCGTCAAGGCCCTTCTGGACGAGGCCGGTGTCACCCTGACCCGCTTCGCCCGCTTCGAGGTCGGCCAGGCCTGATCCGCCTGAACGAGAGCCCCTCGGGAGCAGCGTCCGTCTGCCCCCGAGGGGCTCTTGCCGATTCCTGACGGCACCTGCCCCCGGTTCCGGGGTCTCCGCGTTGCGCAAGGGGGTCTTGTGCGGTGACGCGAACCGGATAAGGCAGGATGGATGCCGCTTCGCCTTGCTGTGTGGCCGATTCGCGTGCCCGCAGTTCGACCCATATCGACCTTGCCGAAGGAGACGAACACCCATGACCGACCCGGGTACCGACCGCCCTGGATACAACCGGGTGCTGCTGAAGCTGGGTGGGGAGATGTTCGGTGGCGGCGGGGTCGGCCTCGACCCGGATGTCGTGCAGACCGTGGCCGAGCAGATCGCCGAGATCGTCGAGACCGGCGTGCAGGTGGCCGTGGTGATCGGTGGCGGCAACTTCTTCCGCGGCGCCGAGCTGGAGGAGCGCGGCATGGAACGCGCCCGCTCGGACTACATGGGCATGCTCGGCACCGTGATGAACAGCCTTGCGCTGCAGGACTTCCTGCAGCAGCAGGGGGTGGACACGCGCGTGCAGACCGCCATCACCATGGGGCAGGTCGCCGAGCCGTACCTCCCGCTGCGGGCCAAGCGGCACCTGGAGAAGGGCCGCGTCGTGATCTTCGGTGCGGGCATGGGCATGCCCTACTTCTCCACCGACACCACCGCCGCCCAGCGCGCGCTCGAGATCGGCGCCGACGTGGTGCTGATGGCCAAAGCGGTCGACGGCGTGTTCGACGCCGACCCTCGCGTGGAGAAGAACGCGAGCATGTACACCGAGATCACGTACAAGGAAGTACTCGAGAAGGGCCTGAAGGTGGCAGATGCCACGTGCTTCAGTCTCTGCATGGACAACCAGATGCCGATTCTGGTGTTCAATCTGTTGACCAAGGGCAACATTGCCCGCGCAGTCGCCGGTGAGCACATCGGCACCTTGGTTCGGTCCTGATCCCGCAACCGCGGAAGATGACGATGACGACGCTGTGGAGGAACCGGTCGTGATTGATGAAGCGCTCTTCGATGCCGAGGAGAAGATGGAGAAGGCCGTCTCGGTGGCGAAGGACGACCTCGGAACCATCCGCACCGGCCGCGCCAACCCGGGCATGTTCGCCCGTGTCGTGGTCGACTACTACGGGTCGCTGACGCCGATCACCCAGATGTCGAGCATCACCGTGCCGGAGCCGCGCATGGTGGTGATCAAGCCCTACGAGCAGAGCCAGCTCGGCCCGATCGAGAACGCGATCCGCAACTCCGACCTGGGCGTGAACCCGACCAACAACGGTGACATCCTGCGCATCACGGTGCCGCAGCTCACCGAGGAACGTCGCCGCGAGATGGTCAAGATGGCCAAGGGCAAGGGCGAGGACGCCAAGGTCTCGATTCGCAACGTCCGGCGCAAGGCGATGGACGAACTCGGCCGGATCCAGAAGGATGGCGAGGCGGGTGAGGACGAGGTCGGGCGCGCCGAGAAGGAGCTCGACAAGACCACCGCCAAGTACGTGGGCCAGATCGATGAGCTGGTCAAGCACAAGGAAGCCGAACTGCTCGAGGTCTGAGCGCAGATCTCGCCAGTCCCGCTCGTGCGGGGGATGAACGGAACGACGAGTTGAGCGACGGGACAATCGTGGCCGAAGACGCCGCCGCCACCGGAGCGGCACCGGAGCCGATGCCGGACCGGGTCGAGGAGACCGCCGCGGCGGCAGGCACACCGGACGACGTGGCGCCTGCCGAGCCGCAGGCGCCGACGTCGCGCGCGGGTCGTAACCTGCCCGCGGCGCTGGCGGTCGGCCTCGGCCTCGGCCTGTCGCTCATCGCGATCCTGCTGTTCGTCCCCAAGGTGTTCATCGGGGTGGCGGGCGCGGCGGTCGGCGTGGCGACCTGGGAGGTCGCCAAGCGACTGCGCGAGGCCGACGTCCTGGTCCCGCGGATCCCGCTGCTGGTCGGCGGCCAGGCGGTGTTCTGGCTGGGCTGGCCGTGGGGCGCCCAAGGCGTGGTCGGCGCGTTCGCCGCGACAGCGCTGGTNTGCTGGTCGGCGGCCAGGCGGTGTTCTGGCTGGGCTGGCCGTGGGGCGCCCAAGGCGTGGTCGGCGCGTTCGCCGCGACAGCGCTGGTCTGCATGGTGTGGCGGCTGTTCGACCACGGGTTGAGCACCGCGCCCAAGAACTTCCTGCGCGACACCGCGATCACCCTGTTCACCCTCACCTGGATCCCGCTGCTCGCCGCGTTCTCGACACTGCTGCTGCTCGAACCCGACGGCAACCTGCGGGTGCTGACGTTCATGATCCTGGTCGTGTGCTCCGATGTCGGCGGCTATGTCGCCGGCGTGCTGTTCGGCAGGCATCCGATGGTCCCCGCGATCAGCCCCAAGAAGTCGTGGGAGGGGTTCTGCGGTTCGCTGGTGTTCAGCGTCATCGGTGGTCTGCTGACCGTCACGCTGCTGCTCGAGGCGAACTCGATGATCGGCGTCGTGCTCGGTATCGGCTTGGTGGTCGTGGCGACCTGCGGCGACCTGATCGAGTCGCAGATCAAGCGCGAACTCGGCATCAAGGACATGGGCACGATGCTGCCCGGCCACGGCGGCATCATGGATCGCCTCGACTCGATGCTGCCCTCGGCGTTCGTGTCCTGGCTGGTGCTCAGCGCGCTGCTCTGAGCGTCAGGGCTTCTTCGCGGCGTGGCGCAGCTGCAGGATCCGCACCCCGCCGACGAGTCCCATCACCAGCGCGCCCGCGATCACCGAGAGCAGCACGGTGATGCCCAGCGGCAGCGAGAAGTCCCAGAACAGCAGGTTGACCTGCGCCTGGTCCAGGTTCTGGATGATGAAGATCAGCAGGACGATGCCGATGATCGCGGCGGCGAGCAGGCCGATCCAGGTGTAGCCGGTGCGTGAGCCGTGCACACCCTTCGGGGTGACGCGCTTGGCCGGAGCCTGCGTGTCCTTGCGGTGCGGAGTGGTGTCGGTCTGCTCGCTCGTCGGCGCCGCGGGCTCGGGCGCGGCCGGTGACGACCCTGATTCGGCATTGGTGGACATGGTTCGATCATTGCCGACAGCTATCACCCGTGCACGCATCTTCTCGATAACGACGTTCGGCGTGGCGGCCCGCCCACCGGGGCCGTTGCCGCGTTTGGGACAATGGTGGAATTATGGCCACCTCCCTGCCCCTCGTGTTCGATGCCCCGCGTCGCGGGATGCCCCCGCGTCACCTCGCCGACCTCGACGCGGACGAACGCAAGGTCGCGGTGCAGGAGCTGGGACTGCCGAAGTTCCGCGCCGACCAGCTGGCCCGGCAGTACTACGGCAGGTTGCAGGCCGACCCGGCGCTGATGACCGATCTGCCCGCCGACGTGCGCGCGAAGGTAGGCGAGACGTTGTTCCCGCCGCTGCTGTCGGTGGTCCGGCACCTTGCCTGCGACGAGGGCGACACCCGCAAGACGCTCTGGCGCGCCCACGACGGCACCCTGCTCGAGAGCGTGCTCATGCGCTATCCCGATCGCAATACGCTGTGCATCTCCAGCCAGGCGGGCTGCGGCATGGCGTGCCCGTTCTGCGCGACCGGCCAGGCCGGGCTGACGCGCAACCTGTCGACCGCCGAGATCGTCGACCAGGTGCGCGCCGCGGCTGCCGCGCTGCGCGACGGTGAGGTCCACGGCGGCCCGGGCCGGCTGTCCAACATCGTGTTCATGGGAATGGGCGAGCCGCTGGCCAACTACAAGCGCGTGGTGAACGCGGTCCGCCGGATCACCTCGCCCGCGCCCGACGGTCTGGGCATCTCGCAGCGCTCGGTGACGGTGTCGACCGTCGGCCTGGCGCCCGCGATCCGCAAGCTGGCCGACGAGGACATGTCGGTGCGGCTGGCGGTGTCGCTGCACACTCCCGACGACGAGCTGCGCGACACCCTGGTGCCGGTGAACAACCGCTGGTCGATCGCCGAAGTGCTCGACGCCGCTCGGTACTACGCGGACAAGTCCGGGCGCCGGGTGTCGATCGAATACGCGCTGATCCGCGACGTCAACGATCAGCCGTGGCGGGCGGACATGCTCGGCAAGAAGCTGCACAAGGCCCTCGGCCCGCTCGTGCACGTGAACCTGATCCCGCTCAACCCGACCCCGGGCAGCGAGTGGGACGCCAGCCCGAAGCCGGTCGAGCGCGAGTTCGTGCGCCGGGTGATCGCCCAGGGCGTCTCGTGCACGGTGCGCGACACCCGCGGCCAGGAGATCGCGGCCGCCTGCGGCCAGCTCGCCGCCGAGGGCTGATCCACTACTCGATGCCGATCGGCTGGGTGAAGTCGTCGTAGGGCAGTGGGCCGTCGACGAAGGCGTTCACGGTCAGCGTGTTGAGCGTGATGTCGCCGCCGTGGTTGTCCAGGAAGGCGATGTCGGAGGCGTCGCGCCCGGTGGCGATGCGGACCAGGCTCGAGCGTGGCGCCAGGCAGGTCGGGTCGAGCGCGCGCCACGCGCCGTCGACGTAGGCCTCGGCGACGGCGTGGAAGTCCATCGGCACGCAGCCGGGGGCGTAGACCGCCGCCACGCGGGCCGGGACGCCGACCGCGCGCAGTAGCGCGACCACCAGGTGGGAGAAGTCGCGGCAGACGCCGGTGCCCGACAGCAGGGTCTCCACCGCGCCGTCGATCGGAGCGCTGCTGCCCGGGACATAGGAGATCCGCCTGCCGACCCACGCCGCCACCCGAGCGGCCATGTCCGGATCGACGATGCCGTAACCGAATTCGGCGGCAGCGTAGCCGAGCAGCTTGTCCGACTCGGCGTAGCGGCTGGGCCGCCGGTACAGCGCGATCTCGTAGTCGGTGGCCGGTGCGGGGATCGCGGTGCCGAACACCGTCGCCTGGTAGTCCAGCCGCAGCGTGCCTGCCTGCGCGTCGAGCACGTGCAGGCGGGAATGGTGCGGGCCGATCACCTCGCGGGGCGTGACGTACTCGCCGTCGAGTACGCACGTCATGGATTCGATCAGATCGAGGCCGGGTTGCCGGGCGACGGCGATCTGCCACTGCAGTACCGCGTCGGCGTGGACCGTGATCTCCATGCTCGCGGACACATCACGCTTCACGGCTCCAGCCTGACAGGCCGCGGCGCGCGGGGCGACTCGAACACGGGCGCGTGCCGGTCGCGAAGTCACAACGGACGGGCATCGGCCTCGTCGTGCCGGACCGGCAGCGCCGCCATCGGTGAGACCCGGGCACCTGCGGTCCGGCCGCACCGCGGGATCCGGGCCCGTGCCGAGGCCGGCCACCGGGTTGTCGGCGGAGTGTCGATCACGTTGCGGCCCAGGCGTTATCGGCACGGAACCGGAACGAGGCCCGCATCCGAGATCGTTGACTATGGCGCGCGGAACAGCCTCTGTCACAGTCACTCTCGAACTCGAGGCGGGCAATGCCTCCCTCATGGTTCTCGGCAAGATGCTCGGCCCCACCGGCATCCCGCCGTTCGAAGTCAAACGCCGCTACGACGCGGCGACGGCCGATCGGCGCGGGGAGATCATCCCCGCCGTCATCACGATCGATGCCCGCAAACGCTGGACCATGCGGCTCAAGACGCCGCCGACGGCCTCGCTGATCCGCGCGGCACTCGGCAAACCCGGCTCACCCCGGCCCGGCCACACACCGGTGGGCGCCCTCACCCGGGAACAGTTGCGGCGCATCGCACTCCGCAAACTGCCCGACCTGAACACGACCGACGTCGAGGCGGCGATGCGGATCGTCGCCGGAACGGCCCGGTCGATGGGTGTGCGCGTCGAAGACTGAGCGTCGTCCGGCATCGCCGGAGGGCGATCTCGCGGCACCCGCCGACCGCCGCGCCACGATGTCCGATCCCGCGTGGTCAGGCGCTAGGTTGATGGTGGCCGACCGGCGGGATGCGCACCGGCGGCCGGACCGAACGGCGGGACAACGGGGGAATCATGCTTGCGACGGGCGATGTCTTCGCCGGATACACCATCGAGCGCCAACTCGGCCGTGGCGGAATGGGATCGGTGTATCTCGCGCGGCATCCGCGGTTGCCCCGGCAGATCGCGCTGAAGCTGCTGAACGCGGAGTTGTTCGCCGACACCGAGATTCGGGCCAGGTTCGAGCGGGAAGCGGATCTGGCGGCGCAGTTGGAGCATCCGAACATCGTCACGGTCTACGACCGGGGTGTCGATGACGGGCGGCTGTGGATCAGCATGCAGTTCGTCGACGGCGTCGACGCGGCGACCATCGAACACCCGGTGGCGGTCGAGCGGGCGCTGCACATCGTGGAGGGCACCGCGGCGGCCCTCGATCACGCGCACCGCAACGGCGTGCTGCACCGCGACGTCAAGCCCGCCAATATTCTGCTGGCCGACACCGACGGCCGGGAGCGGGTGTTGCTGACCGACTTCGGGATCGCCCGGCCCCGCGACGATGTGCACCACCTGACCCAGACCGGCACCTTCACCGCCACGCTCGCCTACGCCTCGCCCGAACAGCTGACCGGTGCGTATCTGGATCATCGCGCCGATCAGTACTCGCTGGCGTGCACGCTGTATTCGATGCTCACCGGCGTCGCTCCGTTCGAGGCGACGAATCCGGTGCTGGTCATCCAGGGCCACCTCCAATCGCCGCCGCCGTCGCTGCGGGCGCACCGGCCCGATCTGCCCCTCGCGCTGGACACCGTGCTCGCTCGGGCGCTGGCCAAGCGGCCGTCCGACCGCTTCGACTCCTGCGCGGAGTTCGTCGCGGCCGCGCGGCGCGCGCTCAGCGGCACCGGGGCACAGCCGACCGTGTTCGCGGGGCAGTCGATGCCGCAGTTCGCGCATCCATCGTTGCCGCATCCCGCTGTGCCGCAACGCTCTCCGGGGTACCCGCCACCGTTCGCGGCCCCCGCGCCCTATCCCGGGCGACCGAGGCCGGTGCCGCGACGGCGCACCTGGACGCCGGTGGTCCTGCTCGCGGTGCTGGCCCTGATCCTCGGCGCGACCTACTGGGTGTGGCAAGACGACAGCTCCCCGCTCGCCGACGCCCTGCACCGCTCCGCCGGACACCAGGACATGGACGCGCTGCACGCGGCGTTCCCGCAGATGCTGCCCGACGGGTACAGCAGCGGCCGGGTCATCGGTGATCGGCTGTGCTCGGGCCGCCTCACGGCGTCGAAGTACGGCGAGGAGTGGATGAAGACGTTCGACGGCTACCAGGCGAAGTGGAACTGCGCCGACAATTTCGTCGGTGACACCCACTACGCGTTCTTCACCTATCCCACGGCCCAGGCCGCCGCCGACGTCGTCGGCCGATTCCGGCAGCAGACGAAGGACCACGGCCAGGCGACCACCGGCACCCGCACCGACGACCGCCGGGAACGGTCCAGCGGCGGCCGGTACGTCGGCTCCGCGATCGTGTCGACCTTCGCCGAACCTGCCCGAGCGCGCTGGGTGCTGCTGTTCTATCGCGGCTCCGACGACACCCCCTTCGCGGGCAACACGGTGGAGAAGAACATGCCGACGCTGATCGCCGACGTCGCGGGCTTCCCGCTCGGCTGACCCCGGTGTCCGCGCGACCCCGTACCGCGGCGAACGGTGTTTGGTAGGGTCCACACCCGTCGGACGACGAGCGAGATTCGGGGGTCAGAGTGGTTTCTGACGGGACGGTATTCGCCGGATACACGATCGACCGGCAGCTGGGCCGCGGTGGGATGGGGTCGGTGTATCTGGCCCGGCATCCCCGGCTGCCGCGCTGGACCGCGCTCAAGCTGCTGAACCAGGAGCTGTACTCCGACAAGGAGATCCGGGCCAGATTCGAGCGGGAGGCCGATCTGGTGGCCCAGCTCGACCACCCGAACATCGTGACCGTGTTCGACCGCGGCGTCGAGGGCGATCAGCTGTGGATCAGCATGCAGTACATCGACGGGGTCGACGCGTCCATGCTGGATCCGCGGTCGCTGCCGCCGGACCGGGCGGTGCAGATCATCGGCGAGACCGCCGCCGCGCTCGACTACGCGCATCGCGCGGGCGTCCTGCACCGAGATGTGAAGCCGGCCAATATCCTGCTGGCCCGATCCAACAGCCAGGAGCGGGTGTACCTCACCGATTTCGGGATCGCCCGGCTGCGAGACGATTCCGGTCACCTCACCGAGACGGGATCGTTCACCGCCACGCTCGCCTACGCCGCGCCCGAACAGCTCACCGGCGTCCCGCTCGACCATCGCGCCGACCAGTACTCGCTGGCCTGCACGCTGTACTCGCTGCTGACCGGGACCGCGCCGTACGAGGCGCCCAGCCCGGCCGCCGTCATCACCGGGCATCTGCAGGCACCGCCCCCGCCGGTCAGCCCGCGCCGCGCCGGGCTGCCGCCGGTGCTCGATGCCGTGATGGCCCGCGCGCTCGCCAAACGACCCGCCGACCGGTTCTCCTCCTGCGAGGAATTCGTCGACGCCGTGCAGCGGGCGCTGCGCACCGGCACCGGTGGCGCGGCGACGGTGCGGCCGACCTCCGGTGCCCATCCGCAGCCGTTCGTCGGGATGGCGCCGATGAGCCCGGTCAGCGGGTCGGGGGTGCCGTACCCGGTGAACCGTCCGCCGGTACCCCCGTACCAGCCCGTCGCACCGCGCCCGGTCGCGCCGCCCGGGTGGCAGCGCCCGGTGCCGCCGCCGATGCCGTATCCGGCGCCGTCGCGCAGCGGGTGGGGCTCGGTGCTGACCACCTTCCTGATCCTGATCGCCGTCGTCGGGTCGATCATCGCCGTGCTGTGGGTGCTGTCGAACCTGTGATCGGTGGTCGGGGCCGCCCGGCGGGTGCCATATTCTGGTCAGAATGAGCGACTTCGATGTCACCGCCGCCGACTCCATCGACCTCGCCCGGCTGCGTCGCTTCGTCGCGGTCGCCGAGGAACTGCACTTCGCCCGGGCCGCGAAGGGCCTGCGGATCTCCCGGCAGAGCTTGAGCGCCACCGTCATCGAGCTGGAGCACGAACTCGGTACCAGGGTGTTCGTGCCGGGGGCGTCGCCGACCCAGCTGACCGAGGACGGCGCGGCGCTGCTGAACCATGCCAGGGCGCTGATCAGTGCGCAGGAGCAGGCCGAGCGGGAGCAGAAACCGGAAGCGCCCGCGAGCCTGCGGGTCGGGTTCGTACCCGGTGTCACCGTGTCGAAATGGGCGCGGATCTGGGGTGACCGGTTGCCGGACCATCCGCTCGAGGTCGTCGGGGTCGCGCAGGGGGAGCAGGAGAGCGCGTTGCGCGAGGGGCGCGTCGACCTGTGCTTCGTCCGGCTGCCGATCGACCGGACCGTGATGAATGCGATCCCGCTGTGGCAGGAGACCCCGGTCGCGGTTGTCCAGAAGGACGACGCGCTCTCGCTGCTGGAGACCATCACGCCCGCCGACCTGGCCGAGGAGCGGCTGCAGGACGGCACCGATCTCGATCAGGCCGCCGACACCCTCGCGCTGGTCGCCGCGGTCGGCGGCGCGACGATCGTGCCGCAGTCGATCGCGCGGCTGCATCACCGGCGCGACCTGGTCTACCGGCCGGTCAGCGACACCGAATTCACCGAGATCGCGCTGGCCTGGCCCGCGGGCAGCGACAGCGAACTGCTCGAGGAGTTCGTCGGGATCGTGCGCGGCCGGTCGGCGAACAGCTCGCGCGGCGCGGTCGCGGCGGAGCCGGCACGGC
>NZ_JBCGFB010000159.1:0-11973 GCF_038752175.1 Nocardia sp. No.11
GGCACGCTGGCGCGCCGCGGGGAACTGCGCGCCGCGCCGCGGCTCGCCCACGTGGTGGCCAACTCGCACGCGGTCGCGCAGCGGGTCACCGACTGGTGGGGACTACCCGCCTCGGTGGTCAATCCGCCGGTCCAGGTCGCGCGGTTCACCCCCGACCCAACCCTCGCCCGCGAGGACTTCTACCTGTGCGCGGGCAGGCTGGTGCCCTACAAGCGCGCCGACCTGGCGATCCGCGCGGCGCAGCGGGCCGGGGTGCGTCTGGTCGTTCTCGGCGAGGGCCGCTTTCGCGCCCAGCTCGCGGCGATCGCGGGCCCGGAGACCACCTTCCTCGGCGCCACCTCCGCCGCGCAGTTGCAGGACATGTACCGGCGCTGCCGGGCGTTGCTGATGCCGGGCATCGAGGACTTCGGCATCGTGCCCGTCGAGGCGATGGCGTGCGGCGCCCCCGTGCTCGCCGTCGGGGCGGGCGGCGCACTCGACACGGTGCGGCCCGGTGTTGTCGGCGCCTACGTGCCCGCGGGCACCGACGACGAGGTCGTCGCGGCACTGGCCGAGCTGAT
Organism: Nocardia sp. No.11; assembly: GCF_038752175.1. Lineage (NCBI taxonomy): Bacteria > Bacillati > Actinomycetota > Actinomycetes > Mycobacteriales > Nocardiaceae > Nocardia > Nocardia sp. No.11. The sequence goes on from NZ_JBCGFB010000159.1 coordinate 561, forward strand.
GGGCGAGTTCGATTCGGCGACCTACGATCCGGCGAAGATCCGCGACCACGCGCTCACCTTCGCCCCCGAGGTGTTCCGCGCGCGGATGGCCGGGGTCGTCGACGACGTCCTCGCCGGCCGGTAGCGACAAGTTGTCCGAAACTCGCAGTTACTGAAATCAACTGTCACACACACCCTTTGACCTGCGACGATCGGTGACAATTCCCACACGGTGACCGGGCGCCACGAGCTTGCCCGGCAAGGTTACCGACGAGTACGGTGAGGGCCTGCCGGGACGACGATGTGCCCGGTTTCTCTCCAGCCACGTGCTGCTGGATTTCGACCGTTGATCGCCGCATCCACCGCCGCATGCCGGATCACTGTTGCACGACACCGTGTTTCGAGAATTTTCAGGAGGGGCGATGGTTTCCTACATCGTGACAGGCGGTACCGGATTTCTGGGTCGGCGAGTGGTGCGGGGGCTGCTCGCCGCCGACCCGACGGCGATCGTGCACGTGCTGGTGCGCGCCGAGTCGCTGGCCAAGTTCACCGCGCTGACCGCGCAGCATCCCGACGGTGATCGGGTGTTCGCGCTGGTCGGCGACCTGACCGCCGACGGCCTCGGCCTGGGCGACGAGCCGCCGCGCGCCGATCACGTGCTGCATCTGGGCGCGGTCTACGACATGACCGCCGACGAGGAGACCGCGCACGCGGCCAATGTCGCCGGCACCCGCTCGGTGATCGAGCTGGCGCGCAGGCTCGACGCCGTGCTGCACCACGTGTCCTCGGTGGCCGTCGCGGGCGATCACCGCGGCAAGTTCTTCGAGGAGGACTTCGATCTCGGCCAGAACCTGACCTCGCCGTATCACCGCACCAAGTTCGCCGCCGAGAAGCTCGTCCGGGAAACCACCGACGTGCGCTGGCGGGTGTACCGCCCGGCGATCGTGGTCGGTGATTCGCGCACCGGCGAGATGGACAAGATCGACGGCCCGTACTACTTCTTCGCCGCGATCGACGCCCTCTCGGCGCTGCCGGCCGAATTGCCGCTGCCCCTGCCCGATCTGGGCGCCACCAATGTCGTTCCGGTCGACTACGTCGCCGAGGCGATGGTCCGGCTGGTGCGCAAGGACGGACTCGACGGGCGCACGTTCCACCTGGTCAACCCGGAGCCGCAGCCCTTCGGCGAGATCTACCGCGCGCTGGCCACCGCCGCGGGTGGCCCGGTGGGCATCGGCACGGTCCCCGGCAGTGCCCGCGCGCTGTCGGGCCTCGGGCACGTGCCCGGCGCCCACGCGGTGCGCGACTTCCTGTTCGAACAGGCGGGCATTCCCGCCGAGGTCGCGCCGCACGTCGGTTTCACCGCCGAGTTCGTCGCCGAATCGACCCGCGCGCAGTTGCCCGGCCTGACGGTGCCCGCCTTCGACACCTACGCCCAGCGGCTGTGGGACTTCTGGCGTGCCAACCTCGACCCGCATCGCGGGCGGGTCCCGGCCGACGCCGACCGGCTCGCGGGCCGGATCGTGCTGATCACCGGCGCGTCCTCGGGCATCGGCCTGGCCACCGCGCACGCGGTCGCCCAGCGCGGCGCCACCGTGCTCATGGTGGCCCGTGGCGTCGAAGACCTCACCGCCGCAGCGGAATCCGTGCGGGCCGACGGCGGCACCGCCTTCGCCTACCCGTGCGACATCACCGACGCGACGGCCGTCGACGGCCTCGTGCAGCAGCTGCTGAGCGAGCACGGCCATGTCGATTACCTGATCAACAACGCGGGTCGCTCGATCCGTCGCTCGGTCGCCAACTCGGTGGACCGCATGCACGACTTCGAGCGGACGATGGCGGTGAACTACTTCGGCGCCGTGCGGCTGATCCTGGCGCTGTTGCCGTCGATGCGGGAGCGCCACTTCGGCCACATCGTCAACATCTCTTCGATCGCGGTGCAGACCAAGGTTCCCCGCTTCGCCGCCTATGCCGCCAGCAAGTCGGCGCTGGACAATTTCAGCGATATCGCCGCCGTCGAGAACCGTGGCGCCGGTGTCACGTTCACCTCCATCCGGATGCCGCTGGTGCGCACCCCGATGATCGCCCCCACCGATCTCTACCGCGCCCTGCCGCTGCCCGACCCCGAGCGCGCCGCCCGGATCGTGGTGCGCGCGATGCTGGAGCGGCCCGACCGGATCGATACCCCGGTCGGCACCTTCTCGCAGGCGGTCGAGATGTTCCTGCCCTCGCTCAAGCGGACCATCATGCACACCGGCTTCCGGCTCTTCGGCGAATCCACTGCGGCACAGGGCAAGCCGGTGCTCGCCGAGCCCGCCCCCGAGCCGGCGGCGCCGGTCGAGCCCAGCCGCAACGCGCTCACTGTCCTGGCTCCGGTGCTCACCCCGCTGATGGTGATGCCGGGTTCGGCGGCCCGGATGAGCCGTGTGCTGCCGGGCGTGCACTGGTAGTCGCCCTGGATCGACGACACCGGGCCGCGCACGATCACCTCGTGCGCGGCCCGGTTCGTCGCGGTCGCGACCGGTCTCGCGATCAGTGCGTGGGCACCGGCGCCGTGGCCTGCCAGGGCTGTCCGGCCGCGATGAGCGGGCGGATCGCGCGCAGCTCCCGGGGCCTGCGCATCGCGACGGCTCCGACCGGGCGTCGATCGCGCAGAGCGACGGCGAGGAAGTCCTTGCCCGCCAGATCCCCGTCCACGACCAGTTCGTCGTGCGGGTGAATCCAGCCGGCGAACTGCATCGAGACGCCGTGCTGGTCGGTCCAGCCCCACGGCACCTCGGCGGGCGCGGCCGGGTGCCCGAGCATCGACAGGGCCGCCGCCGCGCCGGCGGTCATGGCGGAGTTCCAGTGCTGACCGCGTTCGAATTCCCCACGCAGCGGGTGGAATCCGGTGGTGGCGTCGCCCGCGGCGAACACCCCCGCCGCCGAGGTGCGGTAGTGCTGGTCGACGACGATGCCGTCGTTGACGGCGATCCCCGCGGCCTCGGCCAGCGCCGTTTCCGGCACCGACCCGACGGCGACCAGCGCGGCGGCGGCCGACCAGGTGCGCCCGTCGGCAGCGGTGGCCGTGACGCCGGTGCCCGCGTCGACCACCTGGGTGGTCAGCACGCCGTTCTCCACCACGACGCCGTGTTCCTCGTGCAGGCGCCGCAGCACGTCCGACACCGCCGCGGGCACCACCCGATCCATCAGCGCGGCTCCGGCATCGAGCACCGTCACGCGGGCACCCAGACCCCGCACGGTGGCGGCGACCTCGCAACCGATCAGCCCACCACCGATGATCAGCAGCGAGCCGCCCGCGGTGACCGCCGCCTGGAGCGCGGCGATGTCGGCGCGGGTGCGCAGGGTGTGCACCCGGGTCGAGGTGGTGTCGATCGTCCGCGCCCGAGCCCCGGTGGCCAGCAGCAGGCTGTCGTAGCCGAGCACCTCGCCGGTGCCCGATCGCACTGTCGCACGGTCGATATCGATCTCTTCCACCCCGAACGCGGGGCGCAGATCGATCCGGTTGTCGACCCAGAACTTCACCGGTTTGAGCAGCGCGCGATCGAACGATCCGGTGCCTGCCAGCAGTTCCTTCGACACAGCGGGTCTGCGGTAGGGCAGGTCCGGTTCGTCGCCGACCAGGACGATCTCCCCCGCGTAGCCCTCGCGCCGCAGCGTCTGGGCCGCGGTCGCGCCGGCGACGCCGGCACCCACGATGACGATCCGGCCGCTCATCCGCGGCTCACCTCGAGCATCTCGAAGTCGGCCTTGGCCGCACCGCAATCCGGGCAGGACCAGTCGTCGGGGATGTCGTCCCAGCGGGTGCCCGCCACGATCCCGTCCTCGGGCCAGCCGAGCGCCTCGTCGTACTCGAAACCACATTGCACGCAACGGAACAGCTTGTAGTCGCTCATCGTGACACCTCCTCACTCGGCGCGAAGTCGAGCTTCTCGCGGACCCCGCAGTCCGGGCAGCACCAGTCGTCGGGGATCGCCGCCCAGGCGGTCCCGGCCGGGAAGCCCTCGCGGGGCGCGCCTGTGGTCTCGTCGTAGCGGTAGTCGCAGACCGGACAGGTGTAGGCGGCCATCAGCGCGCTCCGTACTTCGCCAGGACCTTGTCCCGCTTGGCGGGCTGGATGTTCACGCGGGTGATGTCGCCGTCGTAGTGCGCGAGCACGCGCGGGTCCATCACCTTGCGCCACAGCGGTGTGAGGTAGGCCAGGCCGATCAGGCTGGCGTAGCCGCTGGGCAGTTCGGGCGCGCCGTCCATGTGCCGCAGCGTCTGGTAGCGCCGGGTCGGATTGGCGTGGTGATCGCTGTGCCGCTGCAGGTGGTACAGGAAGATGTTGGTGACGATGTGGTCGGAGTTCCAGCTGTGCTCGGGGGTGCACCGCTCGTAGCGCCCCGAGGCGGTCTTCTGCCGCAGCAGACCGTAGTGCTCGAGGTAGTTCACCGTCTCCAGCAGCGAGAAGCCGTACACGGCCTGGATCAGCAGGAACGGCAGGATCACCGGGCCGAACACCGCGACCAGCGCCGCCCACAGCACCACCGTCATCAGCCAGGCGTTGAGCACGTCGTTGTGCATGCTGAACGGTCCCTTGCCGAGTCGCTCGAGGCGGGTGCGCTCGAGTTCCCAGGCCGAGACCAGGCTGCCCCACACACTGCGGGGCAGGAACGTCCAGAACGATTCGCCGAAGCGGGCGCTGGCGGGGTCCTCCGGCGTGGACACGCGCACGTGGTGACCGCGATTGTGCTCGATGTAGAAGTGACCGTAGCCGGTCTGGGCGAGGGTGATCTTCGACAGCCAGCGCTCCAGCTCGTCCTTCTTGTGCCCGAGCTCGTGCGCGGTGTTGATCCCGATGCCGCCCATCGCGCCGATCGTGAAGGCCAGGCCGATCTTCGACACCAGGCCGAGGCCGCCGTCGATGCCGAGCCAGGACAGATCGTCGGCCGTCCACAGGTAGCAGGCGAACACCAGGCTCACCAGCTGCAGGGGGATGTAGGCGTAGGTGCAGTACCGGTAGTACCGATCGTTCTCGAGCAGCTCCATGGCTTCTTCCGGCGGGTTCTTGCCGTCGGGGCCGAAGAAGCGATCCAGGATCGGCAGCAGCACGTAGAGCAGGATCGGCCCGAGCCACCACCAGACCGGCGCGACCGCGGTCCAACCCAGCTGGTTGAACGCCCACACGAAGGCGACGGCCAGCAGCGTCGCGCTGGGCGCGATCAGGCCGAACAGCCAGAGGTAGCGCTTGGGGTCGCGCCAGTGCAGGACTGCCGTCGACCCTTCGTGGTCGTCGATGCGAGATGTCGTCATTGTCATTCTCCTGATCGCCGAGACACCGGCTCGGTCATTGCTGTGTTCGTTTACAACATAGCGCGATGTGTTCTCAGTGAATACACTTTAGGAGGAATTGTCAATGAACGAGCAGATTCGATAGCACATGTACGATGATCGAGTGGCCGAATCGCCGAACTTCCACGCCGAGATGCGTCTGCTGTTGCGGGACCGCATGCTCGATGCCGCCCGCACCATGGTCGTCACCGAAGGGTGGGGCGCGGTCAACATGTCGCGCGTGGCCAAGGAGGTCGGCGTCAGCAGGCCGGTCCTGTACAAGGAAATGGGGACCAAACAGGCCCTTGCCGACGCCCTGATCGAGCGCGAGCTGGGCATCTACCTGGCAGGCATCGCCGACACCCTGGCCGAACACCCCACCGACGCCATCGCGGGCATGACCGCCGCCGCGGACTACGCGCTGCGCAACGCCGGGGACAACACTTTGATCAAGGCCGTGCTCGCGGCCCGAGCGGACGGCGACACCGCGCTGCTGCCCGCGTTGATGAGCGATCCGGAGCCGGTGTTGGGCCGCGCGGTCGCCACGCTGACCGGCACCGTGCGGGAGCACTACCGGCTCGACGCGCTGTCCGACGACGAACTGACCTCGTTCGTCGAGATCATGGTCCGGCTGACGCTGAGCCATCTGTTCCAGCCGACCGGCAGCGTCGACCGCGCGGTGGCACAGATCGGCGCTGTCCTGAACGGGGTACTGCCCGCCGTCTGACGACGACGGGCAGCAGGCTCACAGCCGCGCGTCGACCTGCCCGACGGCGTTGGCGAAGGCCCAGCTGTAGGCCCCGTGCGCGGTCGGGAAGACCCCACCCGCGCAGACGGGATCGCCCGCGGTGCAATAGTTCGCGGTGCGGTCGGCGTACCACGGCGCGACCGTGCCGCCGACGAGCCGCAACGGATCACCGAACAGCAGCACCGCCACCACCCGCGAGGACACCTCCGGCGGCAGCACCCACATGCCGGGCAGGATCATCATCGCCGGCGAGCCGAGGACTCCGTGCGTCACCGCCGCGCCCTGCGAGTAGCCGACGAGCACGAAACGCTGGTCGGGGCAGGCCGCGGCCTGAGCGAGCACATGCGTCGTCATCGCCCTCGTACCGTCGCTGACCGAGGAGGGCACCAGCAGATCCGCCGGGTACTCGACCCGATGGGCGGTGGTGTCGACCGATAGTTGCGCGCTCAGCACCGCGTAGAGCGGGTCGCCGACGACCGAGCCGAGATAGCCGGGTTCCTGTGTCCCGCGGGCGACCACGACATCGAGCGTGGCGCAACTCTGCGCCATCGCCGTCAGTCCCGGTGACATCGCTGTCCCGATCCCCGCGGCCAGTAGCAACACCGACAGCGCTCGCGCTGTATGTCCTGCGACGATACGAATTACCTTCCGGTTGGTCATGGCACCCACCCACTCACGCCGTTGTGAGAACTAGAGAGACGAGCGATCACCGTCCACCGCAACGGTATTCGGCGTGCTCACTGGTGGGATACCCGCTGACCTGCATCGACTCGACGCGAAGTCGGCATCTCTTGCGCCACGGTCGGGTCTCGGATCATCGTGCGGCACAAGGCCGCAGGCGGATCAGTGCTTCTTCGGCTTTTTCTTCTTCTTGGGCTTGTCGTGGTCGGGCTCCCACTCGTAGCCGGGGATGCCGCGCTCGCAGTAGGAGTTCTCGACGAGGACATCGCCCTGGTCACGCTCGCACCACCGCTCCGACCGCGAGCAGGAGGTGGCGCCGAGACCGGCGAGTACCGTGAACACGAGCAGGGCAGCACCGGTACGGGTTCGGACTTTCATGGATTCCCAGACCTCTCTCGAACGAAACGCCGCTGGTCAGAGCATTTTCCAACACTTGCCCCCGGCCACCGACGCACCAATGCTACGTTCCGTGGATGTCGAGCACAGTGTCAGAGCCCACCGACGACTTCACCCCCGACGCGATCGTCGTCGGCGCAGGCCTCGCCGGGCTGGTCGCCACGCACGAGCTGGTACTGGCCGGCCGCAATGTCCTGGTGGTCGACCAGGAGAACCGCGCCAATCTCGGCGGCCAGGCGTTCTGGTCGCTGGGCGGGTTGTTCTTCGTCGACAGCCCCGAGCAGCGCAGGCTCGGGATCAAGGACTCCTATGAACTGGCACTGCAGGACTGGCTCGGTTCGGCCGGTTTCGATCGCGAGGACGAGGATCGGATGGCGCGCCAGTGGGCACAGGCCTACGTGCGGTTCGCTACCGACGAGAAGCGGGACTACTTGCACGCCTTGGGTCTTCGTGTCACGCCGCTGGTCGGCTGGGCCGAGCGCGGCGGCGGACTGGCCGACGGGCACGGCAACTCGGTGCCCCGCTTCCATCTGACCTGGGGCACCGGACCCGAGGTCGTGCGGGTCTTCCTCGAGCCCGTGCTCGTCGGCGAGGTCCGCGGCCAGGTGCGGTTCGCGTTCCGGCACCGAGTCGACGAGCTGATCGTCACCGACGGCGCCGTCACCGGGGTCCGCGGCAGCGTCCTGGCCCCCAGCGACACCGAGCGCGGGGTCGCCTCGAACCGGGACACGGTGGGCGAGTTCGCCTTCCACGCGCCCTCGGTGCTGGTGAGTTCCGGCGGCATCGGGCACGCGCACGACCTGATCCGCCGCAACTGGCCCACCGAACGGCTCGGTCCGTGCCCGGAGACGATGATCTCGGGCGTGCCCGCCTATGTCGACGGCCGGATGCTCGGCATCTCCGAACAGGCCGGCGCGGCGCTGGTCAACCGAGATCGCATGTGGCACTACACCGAGGGGATCAACAACTGGGATCCGGTCTGGCCCGATCACGCGATCCGGATCATTCCCGGACCCTCGTCGCTGTGGTTCGATGCGAACGGAATCCGCATGCCCGCACCGTGTTTCCCCGGTTTCGACACCAACGAGACGATGCGCCGGATCCTGTCGACCGGGCACGACTACTCCTGGTTCGTGCTCAACCAGACGATCATCGAGAAGGAGTTCGCGCTCTCGGGCTCGGAGCAGAATCCCGACATCACCGGCAAGGACCTCAAGCTCACGCTGCGCAGCCGCGTCGCCAAGGGCGCTCCGGGTCCGGTGGAGGCGTTCAAACAGCACGGTGTGGATTTCGTCGTCGCCGATTCGCTGACCGAGCTCGTCGACGGCATGAACGACATCGCCCGGGGACCGAAGCTGGACGCGGCCGCGCTCGAGCGCCAGATCGTCGCCAGGGACCGTGAGGTCGCCAATCCCTACACCAAGGACGCGCAGATCTCCGCGATCAGCAACGCCCGCAAGTACTTCGGTGACAAGGCGGGGCGCGTGGTCAAGCCGCACCGCGTTCTCGATCCCGCGCACGGCCCGCTCATCGCGGTCCGGCTGAACATCCTGACCCGCAAGACGCTCGGTGGCCTGCAGACCGATCTCGATTCGCGGGTGCTGCGACCGGACGGCGAGGTGTTCCCCGGTCTGTTCGCCGCGGGTGAGGTCGCCGGCTTCGGCGGCGGCGGCGTGCACGGCTACAACGCGCTGGAGGGCACGTTCCTGGGCGGGTGCATCTTCTCGGGTCGCGCGGCGGGTCGGGCGATGGCGCGGCGGGCGACCGAGTAGGCGCTAGACGGGGCGGCCGTGCCGGGGGCCGAGGGCGCGTGCCGCTTCCTTGGCCACCTCGGCCAGCGCCCGCGCGAGCCGGGCGGTGTCGAGGGCGCTGCGGTCGCCGTGCACCGTGCCCGACAGCGAGATCGCGGCCAGCGCGACCCCGCGGCCGCGGATCGGCACCGCGACACAGCCGACACCGGGCAGCGATTCCTCGGTGTCGACGGCCACGCCCTGCCGATTGCGGATCCGGGCCAGTTCACGATGCAGTTCGGCGCGATCGATGATGGTGCGGGCAGTGCGCGGCACGGTGACCCCGCGCAGCGAGGCCTCGGCGATGCCGGGTTCGAGGGTGGCCAGCAGCGCCTTGCCGACCGCGGTGCAGTGCGCGGGCAGTCGTCCGCCGACCCGGGTGGGGATGGCGACCTGGCTGCGCCCGCCCGCGCGGTCCAGGAACAGCACCTCGCGTCCGTCGAGGACGGCGAGATGACCGATCAGGCCGGTGCGCTGGCTCAGGTCGTAGAGCAGCGGACCGACGACTTCGCGCAGCTCGTTGTGCTCGGCGGCCAGTCCGCCCAGCTCCAGCACGCGCAGCCCGAGCCGGTAGCCGCCGGGGGTGTGCGCGAGCCAGCGCAGCCGGATCATCTGGTCGAGGATCCGGTGCACCGTGGAGCGCGGTAGCCCGGTGCGTTCGGCCAGGCCGAGCAGTGTGAGGGTGGGAGTGGTCGAGTCGAACGCGTCGAGGATCAGCGTCATCCGCTCGATCATCGACGTCGGCGGCGCACCGGCGGCCCGGCCCGATCCGGTCCACAGGTCCTCCGGCGCCGGCTCGGTCACGATCTCGACCGTCATTGATCCAACCTCCACAGTGTGTAGCGGATACAGACTAGAGCCGTCCGTGTCGCTTACGCACCATTTCGCTGTACCGAGCGGTTCATCGCGGTCAGGGCGAGGCGTCTGCCGGTCAGGGGTGCGCTGGTGGGGGCCAGGATCGCGGCGATGTCGGCGACGGCGCGGGCGGCCGCGGATTCCGGGGCGGTGTGGGTGAACGGAGCGCCCTCGTCGCCCGCCGCGCAGACGCCTGGATCGAACGGGATCCGGCCGAGCACCGGACAGTAGGTGTCGAGGAGCGTACTCAGCGCCCGGCTGACGGCAGTGGCCCCGCCCGCGCCGAACAGGGTGTGCCGGGTCCCGTCCGGGCTGTCGTACCAGGACATGTTCTCGATGATGCCCGCCACCCGCTGCCCGGTCCGAGCCGCGACGGCGCCCGCCCGTTCGGCGATGCGGGCCGCCGTGCGCTGCGGCGTCGTGACGACCAGCAGCTGGGCGGCGGGCAGCAGTTGGGCCAGGGAGATCGCGATGTCACCGGTGCCGGGCGGCATATCGATCAGCAGGATGTCGAGCTCACCCCAGTAGACGTCGTGCACGAACTGCGCCAATGCGCGATGCAGCATCGGGCCGCGCCAGACGACGGGGGTGTTGCCGTCGGCGAACATGCCGATCGAGATGACCCGGACACCGAAGGCGCTGGGCGGCATCATCATTCGCTCGACCAGGGTCGGGCCGACGGTGATGCCGAGCATCGCGGGGACCGAATGCCCGTGCACGTCGGCGTCCATGATGCCGACCCGCAGACCGCGGCGGGCCAGCGCGACCGCCAGATTCACCGTGACGCTGGACTTTCCGACACCGCCCTTCCCGGACACGACGCAGTACACCGTCGTCGGCGACGCCGGGTCGGCCGGCCCGCTCGCCGCTGCGGCGTCCGGCCCGCGCAGCTGGACGCGCAGCGCCCGGCGCTGGTCTTCGCTCATCACACCGAAGTCGATGTCGACACCGGCGACGCCGGGGAGCGCGGTGACGGCGGCCCGGATGTCCTCGCTGATCCTCGCCCGCAGCGGGCAGGCGGCGACCGTCAGCAGGACGCGGATGCCGACGTGGCCGTGAGCGTCCACCGCGACGGCCGCGACCATGTTCAGTTCGGTGAGCGGACGGCCGATCTCGGGATCGCAGACCTCGCCGAGGGCGGCGATGATCTGTGTTTCGGTCGGGGTGCTCGGCGGGGGCATGGGTGTGTCCTTCACCGGCAGAGGCTGGCGCGCAGCATGTCCGCGCGTTCGACGACTTTGACCCGTTCCCGGCCTTCGGGCGCGCCCAGCGCGCGCTCGTGCGCGTCGAGGCGATACCAGCCTGCCCAGGTGGTGAACGGAATGCCCGCGCCCGCGAGGAATTCCAGGACCGCGCCGGGATCGGGACGAGCGGGGCAGGGCGAGGTCGGACGGTCTTCGAGCAGGCAGGCCACGGTCTCGTTGGCATCGCCCTTGGTGTGGCCGATAAGGCCGATCGGGCCACGCTTGATCCAGCCCGTCACGTACACACCGGGCAGCGGTCCGGTGGCGGTGAGGACGCGGCCCGCCTCGTGGGGAACGGTGCCGGTGTCCTCGTCGAACGGGATGTCGGGCACCTCGGTGGAGCGATAGCCCACGGCGCGGTAGACGGCCTGCACGTCCCACTGCTTGAACTCGCCGGTGCCCTTGACGTT
>NZ_JBCGFB010000160.1:0-11830 GCF_038752175.1 Nocardia sp. No.11
GGGCGCGGCGGCGGCCCGGCGAGGCTGGGCGCGCGGTGGGCGCATCGCGGCGGCACGACCCGCGGCGGTGTTCGGCGGCGGGGTGTCTTCCTCCTCCTCGGTGGAGGCGGCGCCCGCGACGATCGGATGGCTCTGGCCGTAGTCCAGGTCGATCACGTCGGCGACGACGACGGTGACGTTGTCGGGACCACCACTGCGCAAAGCCAATTCGATGAGCCGGTCGGCGCACTCGTCGGTATTGCCCTCGCGCATGGTGTTGCCGATGGTCTCGTCGCTCACCACGTCCGAAAGTCCGTCGGAGCACAGCAGATACCGGTCACCGGCGCGGGCTTCGCGCATGATCAGCGTCGGCTCGATCTCGTTGCCGGTGAGGGCGCGCATGATCAGCGACCGCTGCGGGTGGGTGTGCGCCTGCTCGGCGGTGATCCGGCCCTCGTCGACCAGCGATTGCACGAACGTGTCGTCGCGGGTGATCTGGGTGAGTTCGCCCTCGCGCAACAGGTACGCGCGCGAATCGCCGATGTGCACCATGCCGAGCTTGCCGCCCGCGAACAGGATGGCGGTGAGCGTGGTGCCCATGCCGTCGAGTTCGGGTTCGGCCTCGACGTGGTCGGCGATGGCCGCGTTGCCGGAACGCGTTGCGCGGTCGAGCTTGCCGAGGATGTCCTGGCCGGGCTCGTCGTCGTCCAGATGCGCCAGTGCGGCGATCATCAGCTGGGAGGCGACTTCACCGGCGGCGTGGCCACCCATGCCGTCGGCGAGGGCCAGCAGGCGCGCGCCCGCGTAGACCGAATCCTCGTTGTTGCCCCGGACGAGTCCGCGGTCGCTTCGCGCGGTGTAGCGCAGAACAAGTGTCACGATCGCAGCTCGATCACAGTTTTGCCGACCCGGACCGGAGTACCGAGCGGAACACGGACAGCGGTGGTGACTTTCGCGCGGTCGAGATAAGTGCCGTTGGTGGAGCCGAGGTCCTCCACGTACCAGTCGTCACCACGCTGAGACAGTCGCGCGTGCCTGGTCGAGGCGTAGTCGTCGGTGAGTACCAGCGTCGAATCGTCGGCACGGCCGATGAGGACCGGCTGCGTGCCGAGTGTGATTCGAGTGCCGGCGAGTGAACCATGAGTCACCACTAGATACTTGGCGCCCTTCTGGCCTCGGCTGAAGGAAGGCAGCCCGATGGACCCGCGCGCACCGCGTGCGGCCCTCGGCTGAATCCGGATGCCGGATGCCGCGTAGATATCGCTGCGCAAGGTCCGCAGAACGGCCCAGACGAACAACCAGAGCAGCAGCAGGAACCCCGCGCGGGTCAATTGCAGGATCAATCCCTGCACGGCGTTCCACCTCCTGTTCGCCCGGGTACGTCGGTACGGCAGGTGCGGGGCGAACCACCCCCACCAGCGTGCTGGCTTGCGGGCCCCGAGGTCGGGGCCGTGCGTGTGATGGCAGCATCATAGGGCCGACGGCGTCGACTCGTGACCTGCACCGCGCAGCTTACGGGATCAGACGATACGGATCAGGATCTCCGAATGTCCGGCCCGGATGACGTCGCCGTCGGCGAGCTGCCAATCCTGTACGGGCGAGCCGTTGACCAGGGTTCCGTTGGTGGAACCCAGATCCGAGAGCATCGCGGTCTGGCCGTCCCAGCGCACTTCGATGTGGCGGCGCGACACACCGGTGTCGGGCAGGCGGAAGTGCGCGTCCTGGCCGCGACCGATGATGTTGCTGCCCTCGCGGAGCTGGTATGTGCGGCCGCTGCCGTCGTCGAGCTGCAGGGTGGCCGAGTAGCTGGACTGGGCGGCGCCGTATCCGGCACCGGCGGCGGGCTGGCCGTAGCCCTGCGGCTGGGCGCCGTAACCGCCCTGCTGGCCGTAACCCGCCGGCTCCTCCTGGCCGTAACCGGCCTGCTGGCCGTAGCCCTGCTGCGGATCGGCGTAGCCCTGCTGGCCGTAGCCCGGGTCGGCGTAACCGTTCTGGCCGTAGCCGCCCTGCTGGTCGTAGCCGGGCTCGGCGTAACCCTGCTGTCCGTAGCCGGGCTGCTGTCCGTAACCGGGCTGCGGGTCGGCGTAACCCGGCTGGCCGTAGCCGCCCTGCTGGTCGTAGCCCGGCTCGGCATAGCCCTGCTGGCCGTACCCACCCTGCTGGCTGTAGGCCTGCTGGCCGTACCCGCCCTGCTGGTCGTAGCCGGGCTCGCCGTAGGCGGGCTGGGCGCCGTAGCCGCCCTGCTGGCCGTAGCCGGCCTGGCCGCCCGCGTTGTCGTACCCGTTCTGGTACCCACCCTGCTGGTCGTAGCCGGGCTCACCGTAACCGGGCTGGGCGCCGTAGCCGCCCTGCTGGCCGTACTCGTCGGGGTAGGCACCGCCAGGAGCCGCACCGCGGGCGGGCGGCGGCGCGTACCCGCGATTGCGTGGATCGGACTCCGCGGGCTCTCGGCTCGGCTCGTAGCCTGAGTTGTGCGTCATGGGGCCAGCTCCTGGTTGCGGGTGTGCGGGTCGTTGTGGCGGTTCGGGGCGAGGTGGGGCGGTCCCGCGACCGGCGTCGGGGTCGACGCGGCCGCTCGCTCTGAACATTCCGGTGTGCAGCGTAGGTGATGCCTCGAACGCCACGTGTACTTCGCCGTAGGTCTGCCAGCCCTGCTCGCGGATGTAATCGTGCAGATGTTTGGCGAACGCCTTGGTCGTGAGGTCGTGATCGGCATCGAGTTTTCCGTGATCGGATTCGTTGATCGTGATCACGTAACTGTTCGGCGCGAGCTTGTGCCCACCGCCCAGATCCTGGACCTGATCTGCGGCTTCGCGCTGCAGCGCGGCCTCCACCTCCTGGGGAACGACGCTGCCGCCGAAAGCCCTCGCGAACACGTCACCGACGGCGCCCTGTAAGCGACGCTCGAATCTCGACACGATGCCCATCACAGCCCTCCCTTCGGTGCGCGTGTCCGACCAGGTCGACACGCTGGTTACGGCGTGTCCGGACCCGACCACGTTCCTTGCATGATATCCACGATCCTCCAACCCTGTAACTCCCGGCGAACCGCCCCGGTTCCCGAGCCGAATCCGCTCGCATCGCCGCAGGTCAGAGGGCCGATTTTATTTTCGGCGCCGGAGCATGTTAGATTTTTCCAGTCGCTCGGGCGAGTGGCGGAATGGCAGACGCGCTGGCTTCAGGTGCCAGTGTCCGTAAGGACGTGGGGGTTCAAGTCCCCCTTCGCCCACAGAGACCAGAGGCTCGATCCATCAGGATCGGGCCTCTCGTCGTTTCTGTCGATATTCCCCAGGATGTCACCCGATTCGTGTGAGGTGACGCGTTGTCGTCGCCGTTGGGTTCGGGCGATGGTGAACCCGCTACTTCCCGGCCGCCTCGGGCGTGTTCGCGCCGATGGTGAGCTCCCCGCACGTGCCGACCTGCCCTTGATCTTCGACGAGCTCGACTATCAGATGGCGTGTCGGGCCTATCTCTGGGCACTGCCGCTGGTGTCCTACGCCCAGTGGCAGACCCAGCACCGGGACGTGTTCGGCGCCGGCGACTACGACCTGGTGCACTACGTGGGTTACCAGGACCGGCTCGGTCTGATCACCGCGAACGCCACCACGCCGTACATCCTCTACTTCATCGATCTCGGCGCCACCGGTCCCCTGATCGTGTCGGTGCCGCCGGGACACACCGCGCGGTTCCCGCGACGCGGAGCTGGTGACCAACGCCGACGGTTCGGTCGATCTGTACTTCGACCGCAGCTGGAAACTGGGCGACATCACCGAGATCCGCTGATCCGCTCAGTCCTTGCGGGCGATCAGCAGGTNCTGTACTTCGACCGCAGCTGGAAACTGGGCGACATCACCGAGATCCGCTGATCCGCTCAGTCCTTGCGGGCGATCAGCAGGTGATGCGGAATCGGCGGGTTGGCCAGGGTGCGCTGCTCGACCGTCAGGCCGGCGCCGGCCAGCGCCGCGACGACGTCGGCGACGGGCCGCAGGGTGAATCCATACGGCGTGAACGGCATCGCGGCCATCGCGTCGGGATCGCCGATCCCGACCACCGCCGCGCCGCCCGGCCGCAGGACGCGAGCCAGCTCGGCGCAGGCGGCGGGCAGCTCGTCGAGGAAGTAGAGGGTGTTGACGGTGATCGCCGCGTCCAGGCTCGCGTCGGGCAGCGGCAGCGCGGTGAGGGTGCCCTCGGCCAAGACGATGCGCCCGTGCCCGGCGAACCCCGAGCGGGCGCGGGCGAGCATGTCGGCCGAGGGCTCGATGCCGTGCACCACACCACCGGGGCCGACCCGGTCGAGCAGCAGCGTCAGCCCGATACCGCCGCCGAAGCCGATATCGGCGACCGTCGCGCCCGCGGCCACCCCCGTCGCGTCGACGGCGGCGGCGATGGCGCGCTTGTTGCCGCGGTTGAGAACGAAAGCGACGACCTTGCCGAGCGTTCCGTGCGGATTGCCGAGCTGATCGGCGACGGTCGTGAGCAGTCGATCCTTGACCCCGGGCATGGGCTCATCGTAGGCGTGCGCGGTGACACGGATCCGAAACCTTCCGCTCGCGCGCGCGGTGCGGTTCGATACAGCCCGTGATCTCTCGCCGCCGCGCCGCCGTCCGCCTCGCCGCTGTCGCCCTCGCGGCGGCCTGTGCCTGCGCCGGACCGGCGAGCGCCGAGACCGCGCGACCGGTCACCGGTCCGCTCGCGGCGGCCAATCCGTTTCTCGGTCCGCTCGGCACGGCGACCATGCACGGCGACGCGGGTTCCTCCGATGTCACCCCGCTCGCCGGTCCGGCGCCGGGCGCGCCGGTGACCGTGTATCCCCTCGGCGCGGCCTGCCCGACGCTGCTCGAAGGCGCCGACGGCCTGGTGGTGGGGCTGTGCACCGCCATCGCGGGCCAGACCCCGACGGTGTTCCTGCTCGATCCGGCGGCCCCCGGCCCGCTCACCGGCGCGCTCGCGACGCTGCCGCTGGCCAAGGGCAGCCTGCTCGGCGGTGTGTACGCCTACCTCGACAACGGGGATCAACTCGTGGTCGTCGACGGCAACCGGCGACTGCTGCGCGTCGCGCACGGTCGCGACGGCGACGGCCGGTACTGGCTGCGGGCCGCGGAACAGGCCGACCTGTCCGGATCGATTCCCCAGGGCGACAACGTGACCGGGCTGGTTCCGGACTGGTCGGGCGACGTCTGGTTCGCGACCGGGCACGGCGTCGTCGGATTCGCCGATCACGCGGGCCGGGTGTCGACGGTGCGGCTGCCCACCGGCGAACAGATCGCCAACAGCATCTCCTCGGCGCCGAACGGCGGTGTGGCCGTGGCGACTACACACGCGCTCTACGAACTGCGCGCGAAAGACGGCCTGCCCGAGGTGCTCTGGCGCGCGCCCTACGATCGCGGCGCGGCGCGCAAGCCGGGCCAGCTCAGCTGGGGCACCGGATCGACCCCGACCTACTTCGGTCCGGTCACCGGCGACGAGTACCTCACCATCGTCGACAACGCCGACGGCCGGGTGAATCTGCTCGTGCTGCGGTCGGGGTCGGGCGCGCGGGTCTGCTCGGTGCCGGTGCTCACCACGGCGGGCGCGGGCAGCGAGAATTCGCCGATCGCGGTGGGCACGTCGATCTTCGTCGCGAGCACCTACGGCTATCCCTACCCGACGGTGCCCGAGGGCGCCGGGCCCGCCGTCCCCGCGACCGCGCCCTTCCACGGCGGGCTGACCAGGGTCGACCTGACCGCCGACGGCTGTGTGCCGGTGTGGGACAGCCCGGTGCGCAGCGCCGCCGTGCCGCGCCTGTCGCTGGCCGACGGCGGTATCCACACCCTGCGTCGCGTCGGGCCCGAGGCGACGACGCCGCTGGACGGTTTCGAGTACGTCGTCCTCGATCCGGCGACCGGTGCGGTCCGCGCCGCGCGAGCGCTGCCCGGCACCGTCGCGGAGGACCCGTTGCAGATGGCGGCGCTCATCACCCACGGCGGCGCTCTGCTGCAGGGCACGGTAACGGGGGTCGTCCGGGTCGGCTGAGCACGGCCTATGCCTGTGTGAGGCGAAGATCACAGTGCCGGGAGCGGGCCGTATTCCGGGCGTTCGCGTGCCGATCTCACGCCGTTCGGCGGACCGTTCGCAACCGGTCGCCTGTCCAAATTATGGCCTCGTGACAGGCGCTACGGCCTGATTGCTAGGCGCTGATCTTGTTTGCAGCCCTGTAAACAAACTTGGAGTCTCTTTTATCGCGATTCGACTCAGGCTATCGAAATTCCGTTGCCGAATCCGCAGGTGATCGGCTATGCAAGCACGTTTGCAAGATCATCGGCAACCGCCGGGAATACCGGCGCCGCGCGATGGCGAGTGATGGGTGAGTCGATTTCGAAGGTTTGCCGTAGGTGAATTCTCGGTGCGGGCGAGAGCGGCTTCAGGGTAGCGCCGGAAGTTAGCTGAGACTGTGAAAATCGGTGCCTTCACAGATGTTTGCTGGTTCGCAATCAGTACCCCGGACCTGCGCGTTGGGGGTTGCGTGGGCATAACGATTGTGTACAGTTGACGGTAACGCTGGCCGCAGCTCGAGCCCGACTCGCTGCGGCCAGCGGAACTCAAATGGGGGAGTTCGACACCATCTCGTAACCTCGCGTAGCTGCCGATTGTCCGGCGCCGTTTCGGCGAGGTGTGCTCAGAGTTGCCTGCCGTTCAAATGCACGTGCAGATGCGAGTTCAGGCGCGGTACAGCGCCTTTGCGGTCGGTGTCAGCCAACGGTCGGCGGGATCGGGCAGGGCGGGCGGCAGCGCGGCCGCGGCGTCCTGCTCCTCGGCCACCCGGCGCCCGATGCCGAACACGTAGAACAGGAATGCCGCCTCGGCGGCGAACCCGAAGGCGATCCGCACCGGCGCGGGCAGCGGACTCGGCGTCACGAAGCCCTCCAGCAGACCGCACACCAGCAGCACCGCGACCAGGCCGAGCGCCACCGTCGCGGTCACCTTGCCCTGCCGGGCCATGGCGGCCGCGCGGCTACGCCGGCCGGGGTCGACCAGCGTCCAGCCCAGCTTCAACCCCACCCCGCCCGCGACGAACAGCGCGGTCAGCTCCAAGGTGCCGTGCGGGAGGATGAAGCCGAAGAAGGATTCGAGCCGGCCCGCGTCGGCCATCAATCCACCGGTTATCCCCAGATTCAGCGCGTTCATGAACAGGGCGTACACAGCGGGCAGGATCAGCACGCCGGTGAACAACGCGATCGCCGAGACCAGCGAGTTGTGGGTCCACACCTGGGCGGCGAAGGCGTCGTTGGGGTGCTCGGTGTAGTAGGTCTCGAACGTTCCCCCAGGTCCGGTGACGATATCGGTGTCGCCCTCCGGTATCCCCAGTGCTTTCCTGGCCGCCGCGGAGTTGTCCACAAGTACCGCGATGACAGCGGCGACGGCGAGGAAGATCGCGGTGACCCCCACCCACCACGGCCACGCGCGATACACAGCCGCGGGAAAGTGCCGGGTGAAGAACCGGCCGATCTCCCGCCAGGGCTGCGATCGGGCCGCCAGCACCCGCCCCCTGGCCCGGGCGAGCAGCACGCTGAGCCCGGCGACGAGATCGGGATCGGCCGGCTGACCCTGGATCTTCGCAAGCTGTTGCGAAGCCGCCCGGTACAACCGGACGAGTTCGTCGGCCTCGGCGCCGGACAGCTTGCGCTGGCGGACCAGCTGATCCAACCGATGCCACGACCGTTGATGCGCCCAGCTGTAGGCATCGGTGTCCATATCGGGAATGCTAGCCACATGGCTGAATTCACCACCGGCGAAGCGGTGGCGCTCGAGCTCCCGATCGCGCGGATCCCCAGCCGTGCGGGCGCCTTCCTGCTCGACCTGTGCCTCCAGCTCACCCTCGCGTTCATGCTCGCCTACGGCGCGGTGCTGGCGCTGATCGCGGCCGACGCCGACTCGGCCTGGTACGACGTCACCGGGGTGGTCACGCTGGTGACGGTGCTCATCGTCTATCCGGTGTGCAGCGAGACGGTCTCGCGGGGTCGCTCGATCGGGAAGCTGGCCTTCGGGCTGCGGGTGGTGCGCGCCGACGCGGGGCCGATCGATTTCCGGCACGCGCTGACCCGCGGGCTGGCCGGCGCCATCGTGGATTTCTGGATGCTCGGCGCCTTCGGGGCGGTCGCGGTGATCAGCTCGCTGTGTTCGCGTGATGCCAGACGGGTGGGTGACGTGCTCGCCGGAACCGTGGTCGTGCACACCCGGCAGAGCCTGCCGATGCCCGCGCTCGCCGTCGCGCCGCCGTGGCTGAGCGGTTGGGCGGCCCAGCTCGACCCGAGTGGCCTGTCCGACGAGCTGGCCGGTGCGGTCCGCCAGTATCTGACCAGGTTGCGCACGCTCACCCCGGCCGCGCAGCACCATCTCGGCACCCAGCTGGTGACCGCGGTGTGCGCCGCCGTGCAGCGCCCGGTGCCGACCGGGTATCCGCCGTATCACGTGCTCGGCGCGGTGCTGGCTCGGCGACAGCAGGTTTCGCGCGCCTGAGCCTGTGGATGACCTGGCCCTGTGCACAACATGTTGGTCAACCGGTGGATGGGCTGTGAGCGACGGGGGACAACTCCGGTTGTCCACAACTCACAGGGAGCCGGACTGCTTCAGCTCCAGGTACTCGTCGGCGAGTGCTTCGGGCAGCTGGTCGGGTGCCGCCGCGACCACCGCGACCCCGCGCCTGCGCAGTGATTCCTGCACGAGCGCCCGCTCGGCCAGCACGGTCTCGGCCGCCGCCGCGGTGTAGACCGCCTCGGCGGTGGAGCGATCACGGGCGGCGGCGGCGATCTCCGGGTCGGTGACCGAGACGATCAGGACCCGGTGCCGCTTGGTGAGCGTCGGCAGCGCGGGCAGCAGGTGCTCGGTGACCGTCGGGCCGTCCAGGCTGGTGAACCACACGATCAGCGCCCGCCTGCGGACCCGGGAGATCACGGTCCGCACCAGGCCGGTGGTGTCGGTATCCACAAGCTGTGGGGTCACTCCGGCGAGGGTGTGCATAAGTTTGAGCGGCAGCTGATGTCCGCCCGCGCCGGTCACCTCGGCCCGCACCCGCCGGTCGTAGGCGAGCAGGTCGACGGTGTCGCCTGCGGCCGCGGCCAGCCCACCGAGCAGCAGCGCCGCCTCGATCGAGGAATCCAGTCGCGTGCCGTCGCCGACGCGGCCCGCGCTGGCCCGGCCGGTGTCGAGCACCATCAGCACGTGCCGGTTGCGTTCGGGCCGCCAGGTGCGCACGAGGACGTCGGCGGCGCGGGCGGTGGCCCGCCAGTCGATGCTGCGCACGTCGTCGCCCGCGACGTACTCGCGAAACGAGTCGAACTCGGTGCCCTGGCCGCGCGTGTTCGCGACATTGCGGCCCTCGAGATGGTGCAGCCGCTTCACCTTCGATCGCAGCAGCCGTTCGCTGCGGAACGGCGGCAAGGCGCGCACCCGGGCGGGCACAGGGATACGGGACTGCCTGCCCGCCAGCCCCAGCGGACCGAGCAGCCGCACGGTGACGGGACCGGCCACCCGGTCACCGCGATAGGTGGGGGTGAGCGCGGTGCGCAGCCGGACGCGGGTGCGCGGTGCCAGGTCGAGCCGATGGGCGCGGTGATCGGCCCGCGCGCTGTCGGGCCAGGCGTCCCACAGCAGGCCGCGCACGGTGGCCGTGCCGGTATTGGTGACCACGAGTTCGACCTCGGCGCCGCGGCCGAGCCGCACCACCGTCAGCGGATCGCGGGTGAGGGTGAGCGTGTCGGCCCGCGCGGTGAGGGCGAGGTCGAATACGGCGAGCGCGAGCAGCGCGGCACTCGCGCCGACCACGCCCACCCACGACGGCACAAGGAACATCACCAGCGCGCCCGCGATCGCCGCGAGCAGCGCGAACCGGCCTGTGACGACCACGCCGCTACACCGGAACCGGCACCGAGACCAGCAACGACGAGAGCACGCCCTCGGTGCTCACCCCGTCCAGCTCGGCCTCGGGCCGCAACTGCAGCCGGTGCCGCAGCACCGGGACCGCCACGGTCTTCACATCGTCGGGGGTGACGTAGCCGCGCCCGTTCAGCCAGGCCAACGCGCGCGCGGCCGCCAGCAGCGCGGTCGCGCCACGGGTGGAGGCGCCGTGCGCGACGGCGGGCGAGCTGCGCGTGGCGCGGCACAGGTCGACGATGTAGGCCAGCACCTCGGGACTCACCGTGACCTGCGCGATCGCGGCGCGGGCGGCCGCGATGTGTTCGGGACCGGCCACCGGTCGCAACCCGGCGGCGCCGAGGTCACGCGGGTCGAAGCCGCTCGCGTGCCGCTGCAGGATGCGGAACTCGTCGTCGCGGTCGGGCAGCCGGATGTCGACTTTGAACAGGAACCGGTCGAGCTGGGCCTCGGGCAGCGGGTAGGTGCCCTCCTGCTCGATCGGGTTCTGGGTCGCGACGACGACGAACGGCTCCGGCAGCGGTCGCGGCTGTCCGTCCACCGAGACCTGCCGCTCCTCCATCGATTCCAGCAGCGAGGACTGCGTCTTCGGCGGGGTGCGGTTGATCTCGTCGGCCAGCAGCAGATTGGTGAACACCGGGCCCTGGCGGAAGGTGAACTCGGCCGAATGCGGGTCGTAGATCTGCGAACCGGTGACATCGCCCGGCATCAGGTCGGGAGTGAACTGCACCCGGGCGTGGTCGAGCGCCAGCGAGGTGGCCAGCGCCCGGACCAGCAGCGTCTTGGCCACGCCGGGAACGCCTTCCAGCAGCACGTGGCCGCGGCACAGCAGCGCGAGCACCAGGTACAGCACGGCCTGGTCGTTGCCGACCACGGCCTTGCCGATCTCGGTGCGCAGGGCGGCCAGCGCCGCACCGGCTTCCGCCGCGCTCGGCTGCGGGGTGGTGTTCTTGGTGATGTCGGTCATCCGAGCTCCGTCTCGATCCATTCGAGGTGTGCGGCAACGTAATACAGGGTCGTTTCGTCCGGCACCGGGCCGAACAGGACGGTGCCGATCTGCTGAGCGGGCGCGCCGAGGCGGGTGGCCGCCGCGGCGACGAGCTGATCGTCGGTCAGATCGCGCGCGCCCAGGCGCGGCCGGATCCGGCGCAGCGTCGCCGTGCGCAGCGTCCGGGCCACGTGCTCGACATCGCCGGAGCGACGGTACAGGCCCGCCTGGCCCGCGAGCAGTTCGTTCGCGGCGACTTCGACCGGTCGCGGTTCGCCGACGAGCGCGCCGCGCCTGCGGCCCCGCCACCACATCAGCACGCCGAAGGCGATCAGGAACTGCAACCCGCCGAAGGCCAGCCAGGCGGGCAGGCTGGTGAAGATCGAATCCTTGCCCGCGCCGAAATCGGGGTCGTAGTCCGAATCATCGGGCGGATCAGGGGGATCGGGCAGGTCGGGAACGTCGGGGGGCGGCGGTGCGTCGGGCGCGCCGCACGACTGCATCGTGGCGTACAGCAGCAGGCACAGTGCCAGGACCGCCGCCAGCGTCGCCCAGAACTTGGGACTGCGCAGCAGTGCGGGCAGCGGCGGAAGCTGCCTGCGCCGCCTGGGCGCGCGCTCGGCGATCTCGAGTTCGACCGGCTCGGCGACCGGCGGCGGCGCGGACTGGGAGTAGCGGTCGGCGTATTCGAGTCTGCGGTACTCGTCCTCGGTGGCGGCGCGGCCGCCGTAGACGACCTCGTCGAAACTGCGTGCCGCCGGATGCAATTCGGTGGACTGCTCCAGCGGGAGCGCGGTCGTCGCGTCGTCGGCGGTCTCCTGCGCGGTGCGCGAGCGCCGGACCGGCAGGGTGCCGCCCTGCTCGAGGGCACGCAACACGGCGCGGAAGCGTTCCCGCAGCGCGCGGTCGTAGTCGCGGTGGGCGGCGGCGTTCTCGGCGGCGGCCCGATGCTCG
>NZ_JBCGFB010000161.1:0-11476 GCF_038752175.1 Nocardia sp. No.11
CGAAGGTCGCGGCGGCGGCGTGCCCGCCGAGCTGACGCAGCAGCGAGCCGCGGGTGCTCTCGACGCGCGAGCGCAGCGCCGGATCGATGCGCGCGCGGGTGAGCGTCAGCAGCTCCGCTCTGGCAGCGGCGTAGCGGCCCTGCGCGCCGAGCGCGACAGCGCGATACCACCTGTCCAGGGGGGTAGCCGGAGTCGGCAACTCCGCAGCGGCCGTGCCGGGTGTGGGCCCGAAAGCAGTCGCAGCGAGTATTTCGGAACCGATATCCGCGGGTGAAGCCGTTGTCTGCACGCCGAGACTGTAGCCGCCACCGGCGGCGAGGCCTTCTCGTGATATGTCACGACGACGCAGGCGCAGCTACCGATCAGCTTTTCCTCCGGTGGCTCATGTTGCCATCAGGTAAATCTCCGCCCGCCGGCACCGCTACCGCAAAGTTTCGAATTCACATGCGTTTCGCGCAATTAACCTCGGCGCCCCGATTACGCCATCTGCGCCCCGTCCACGGCGGAGGGCCGTTGTGACCCGGAACACCCGCCCGACCGGCGGCCCAGCAGGCCGAAACCGGCCCTGCCTGGCGCGACCTGGGGAAACGCCCGACGCCGCGAGCACCGCGCGGCGACCCATCCATAGCCAACCGAACAGTATGGACGGGTCGAGCATGAAATGTAAACAGTGCGCAGGTTAAATTTCAGCGTTGCGGATTTGCGGTACCAATGCGTCGAACTATTGACGGAAATTCCCGCGTGCACCTAACGTAGCTCATCGCCGGGGTCGGCGCCGCGCGAAATTGCAGCGACCACCTTCGGCACCGTCAGGCACCGTCGAGCCGGCCACCTCCGCGCGAGGTGGCGCGAAGACCTGCCGCACCACGTCGCTCGACAACGCTGACGAGCTCGCACCACAAGGAGTTCACCATGCCCATGCCCACCCACCTCCCCGGCCCGAACGCCGATGTCTGGGATTGGCAGATGCGCGGTTCGTGCCGCGGCCAGGACTCCGCCGTCTTCTTCCATCCCGACGGCGAACGTGGCCGTGCCCGCACCGCGCGCGAGATGCGCGCCAAAGAGATCTGCCGGGCCTGCCCCGTGCTGATGCAGTGCCGTACCCACGCGCTCAAGGTGAGCGAGCCGTACGGCATCTGGGGCGGGATGTCGGAGACCGAACGCGAGATGCACGCGCGCCGCAACCGGCGCCGCATGGCCGTCTAGATACTTCGGCAAATCAACTCCCATCCGCCCGGCGTGGCGTGCCGAATCTCTAGCAAACAGCTGGCACCCGAACAAGGCACCCCCGGGCGGAGGGAGGTCATAGCCGCGGGCTACATTCGTGACCGATGACACAGAATGGGTTCCGAAGCGAAGCCTTCCCACCGAGCGTGGATTCTGCGGTTACCGCACGCGCGGCCGAAGGAGTCGAGCTAGCTGCACTGTTGGAACGATGCGGCCTGTCCGACCAGCAAGCCTTTGCCGAACTGTACGACCGGACGTCTGCGCGCGTCTTCGGCCTGATCCTGCGGGTCCTCCACGACCCGGGATACGCGGAGGAGACCACGCAAGAGGTCTATCTCCAGATCTGGCGCACCGCAACGAGTTTCGACCCCGCCAAGGGGTCGGCGGTGACCTGGCTGATGACGTTGGCGCACCGACGGGCGGTCGACCGGGTTCGTGCCGAGCAAGCCCACACCCAGCGCGAGGTCGCGTACGGGATACGGGTTCTCGGCAACGAATTCGACGAGGTCACGGAGGAGGTGGAACGCAGACTCGAACAACAGGCCGTCCAGCGCGGGCTCTCGACTTTGACCGAGACGCAGCGCGAGGCGATCTCGCTCGCCTACTACGGCGGGCGCACCTATGCGGAGGTAGCTCAGCACCTCGGCATCGGACTACCGACCGTCAAGTCCCGTATTCGGGACGGACTGACACGACTGAAGAAAAGTTTGGGGGTGACGTGAGATGAACGAAGCCCAGATCGATCTCGCGCACACCGTCGCGCTCGGATTGATCGACGACGAAGACCATCACGCGATCCAGACCATCATCGATACCGAAGACCCCGTCCTCTGTACCGAGTTCCTGCACGAGATCCGCGCTACCCGCACGGTCCTCGCCGAACTCGCTGCGAGTACCCCGACACCACCTCCCCCCTCCCTGCGTGCGCGCCTGCTGGCCGCGCTCGACGCCGAAGAGCCCCCGGTAGCCAGCTAGCGCGAAAACGAAAGGCCCCCGAACCGCAGTGCGGTCCAGGGGCCTTCGTCGTGCCGCGGGTCAGTGCGCGTGGCCGTGATGCCCGTGGTCGTCGGCCTCCTCGGCCGGCTTCTCCACGATGGCGCTCTCGGTGGTCAGGATCATCCGCGCGACCGAGGCGGCGTTCACCACGGCGGAGCGGGTCACCTTGACCGGGTCGACGACACCGTCGGTGAGCAGGTCACCGTAGGTCAGGGTGGCGGCGTTGAAGCCCTCCTTGCCCTCGGCGACCTTGCTGACGACGACCGCGCCGTCGACACCGGCGTTGGTGGCGATCCAGAACAGCGGCGCCTCGAGGCCCTTGCGGACGACCTCGACGCCGACGCGCTGGTCACCGGTCAGCGAGTCGCGCAGCTCGATCAGCGCGGTCGCGGCCTGCACGAGTGCGGTACCGCCACCGGCGACGATGCCCTCCTCGACCGCGGCCTTGGCCGCCGCGACCGCGTCGTCGACGCGGTACTTGCGCTCCTTGAGCGCGGTCTCGGTGGCCGCGCCGACGCGGATCACCGCGACGCCGCCGGCCAGCTTCGCCAGACGCTCCTCGAGCTTCTCGCGATCCCAGTCGGAATCGGTGGCCTCGATCTCGCGACGCAGCTGCGCGCTGCGGGCCGCGATGTCGGCCTCGGTGCCCGCGCCGTCGATCAGGACAGTCTCGTCCTTGGTCACGACGATGCGACGCGCCTGACCGAGCTGCTCGATGGTGGCCTCGCGCAGGGTGACGCCCAGATCGGGGTTGATCACGGTGCCACCGGTGACGACGGCCAGGTCGTCGAGGAACGCCTTGCGGCGGTCACCGAAGAACGGCGCCTTGACCGCGACGGCCTTGAGGGTCTTGCGGATCGAGTTGACCACCAGGGTGGACAGCGCCTCGCCCTCGATGTCCTCGGCGATGATCAGCACCGACTTGCCGGACTCGGCGATCTTCTCGAGCAGCGGCAGCAGGTCGGGCAGCGAGCTGATCTTGTCGCGGTGCAGCAGGACGTAGGTGTCCTCCAGCACGGCCTGCTGGGTCTCGGGGTCGGTCACGAAGTAGGGCGAGAGGTAGCCCTTGTCGAACGCCACACCCTCGGTGATCACGAGCTCGGTCTGGGTGGTCGAGGACTCCTCGACCGTCACCACGCCGTCCTTGCCGACGGTGGTCAGCGCCTTGCCGACCATCGCGCCGATCTCCTCGTCGCGCGAGGAGACGGTGGCGACCTGGGCGATGGCCTGCTCGCCGGAGACCGGGGTGGCCGCGGCCAGCAGCACCTCCGACACCTTGTCGGCGGCCAGCGCGATGCCCTGGCCGAGGGAGATCGGGTTGGCACCCGCGGCGACGTTCTTCAGGCCCGCGCGCACGAAGGCCTGGGCCAGCACGGTCGCGGTCGTGGTGCCGTCACCGGCGACGTCGTTGGTCTTGGTGGCGACGCTCTTGACGAGCTGCGCGCCGAGGTTCTCGAAGGGGTCCTCGAGGTCGATGTCCCGCGCGATGGTGACACCGTCGTTGGTGACGGTCGGGCCACCGAAGGCCTTGGCCAGCACGACGTGGCGGCCGCGGGGACCGAGGGTCACCTTGACGGCGTCGGCGAGCTTGTCGACACCGCGTTCCAGAGCCCGGCGAGCCTTCTCGTCGAACTCGATCTGCTTTGCCATAAAGGATTCAGCTCCTGTGTTGAATGGCGGCACTCCCGGGCCCCTACGTGGTGACGCGAGCTGCCGCCTCCGGGTCCGTCGCTCATGCCGCGAGTGAGAACGCAATCCGCCCCGGGTCGCTGGACGACGCCGGGGCGGAACGCGAATGCGGCGTTGGCCTACTTGGTGACGACGGCCAGGATGTCGCGCGCCGACAGGATGAGGTACTCGCCACCCTGGTACTTGATCTCGGTGCCGCCGTACTTGCTGTAGATGACGACGTCGCCTTCCTTGACGTCGACGGGGATGCGGTCACCCTTGTCGGTGATCCGGCCCTCGCCGACGGCGATGACGGTGCCCTCCTGCGGCTTCTCCTTGGCCGTGTCCGGGATGACCAGGCCGGAGGCCGTCGTCGTCTCGGCCTCGTTGGCCTGGACGAGGATCTTGTCCTCGAGCGGCTTGATGTTCACGCTCGCCACGTTGAGCCCTCCACTTTCAGGGGAATTCGGTCGTCCGGAACTGTTGTCCCGGACCGGGTTTCGGTCTGCATGCGACCCTGCGCGTCAGCCCCGTCGTCGCGGGTGCCGGGACCCGAAGCCCAGTAGTCGACTGGCACAAGCACAGCTACACAGTGCCGACTAGCACTCTATACGTGAGAGTGCCAGCGCTCAAGGCCGGGTTCTGCCAATGTCGCATTTTCGACACGCCCACACTGGCCAGTGATCTTCACATCGCTTGCCACAATCTGTAACGTTCGCATAACAGGCTGTGAAAGGATATGTATAGCGTTCCATTCGAGATGGTCGGCATCACAGAACCATCCGCTCGAAGGGAGGTGAACATGCGAACATCCCTCGGCATCTCCGCAGGTAACGAGGTGGTGTGCTCAGCGCTGGTCGCCACCGGTCCGGCCGGTGAGCAGAGCTTCGATTACCGCGTCGTCTCCGCCGACGCGGCCCATTCCGATCTCGGCGATCTCGTGTCGTCCTCGATCGAGCTGATGACCACCCAGCTGCCCGTCACCCAGGGCGCCGCCATGGCGGGCGAACCGCTCGGGCGTTATTCCACCGGCGCGCACCGCAGGGCCGAGTCGGCCCGATCGCGCCCACCGACCAGCGTCGCCGTCGCCTACCGGAACAAGGAGCAGGCCCAGGCCATCCGGGCCGCCACCACCCGGCACCGGGATCTGCGGCTGGTGCCCGAGGGCACCGCGGCGATGACCTACTTACGCGACACCGGCCTGCTCGGCCGCTACGCCACCGTCGCCGTGGTCGACCTCGGCGCCACCGGACTCACCGTCACCGTCGTCGACTACGCCGACGGCACGATCCTGCACACCGAACGCACGCCCACGCTCAGCGGCAACGCCATCGACGAGCTGATCTACCACCACCTCGTCGACCTGCACTACGCCCGCCGGGGCACCAGGCCCAACCGCGGCACCCTGACCAACCGGGGCCGGGCGGCCAAGGAGCACCTGTCGATCGCGCCCGCGGTCACCATCGACCACGTCGCCGGGCAGCCGCTCAAGCTCACCCGCTCCGATTTCGAGGAGCTCATCGGTGGGCTGCTGCGCAATATCGCGCTGTTCACCGGTTCGGTCTTCACCCGCGCGCCGAAGTACCCCGAGGCGGTCGCGGTGATCGGCGGCTGCGCCAACATCCCCGCCGTCGTGGAGACGCTGCACGGCAGGCTGGACGTCCCGGTCCTCACCGTGCCCGATCCGGAGGCCGTGATCGCCAAGGGCGCCGCGCTCGTCGCCGACGCGGCGGCACCCTCGGCCCTGCAGGTGGCCGCGCTGGGCGACGCCCCGAGCGGCACCTTCGCCAAGGTCGCCGGGACGCTGGCCGGCGCGGTCGTCGTGGTCGGCCTGGTGATCGGCTACGGCGTGCAAGCGGTCTCGCCCGATCCCGCCGATGTCACCCCCGCGGGCACCAGCAGCACCGTGCGGCAACCGCCGTTACCCGTGGTGCCGCAGCAGGCACCGACACCCCAGAATCGCGAGAGCACCGACCGCACCGGCGTCACCAACGCGCCGCCCACCACCGAAGTCACGACGACCCCGGCCCCGACCACGCCGTCGACCACGCCGCCGTCGTCGCCCCCGAGCCAGATGGCGCCGCCGTCGTCGACGATGGCGCCCACGCTGCGCCCGGATCCGAATCTGCCGCAGATCCCCTACCCGGAGTCGCCGCTCGGCCCGATCGACAGTGGGTCCTCGGGTGGCCAGCAGCAGCGACCGTCGACGCCGAACACCTCACCGTCCCAGCGGCCCGCCCAGGGCCTGCTCCCGGTGCCGCCCGCCGCGAGTACACCGGAGAGCGCGCCACTGCAGCTGATCGACTAGCCGCGCAGAGCGCTCACCGACACCGGCAGACCCGGATCGGTGGCGACCGTCAATTCCGCGGGCTGCGCGCCCGCCGCGATCACGTGCGCACCGAGCGCCGCGATCATCACCCCGTTGTCGGTGCACAGCCGAGGCTTGGGCACCCGCAGGGTCAATCCCGCTGCCGCGCAGCGTTCCTCGGCCAGCGAACGAATCCGCGAATTCGCGGTGGCACCGCCGCCGAGCACGATCGTGTCCACGCCGACATCGGTCGCGGCGCGCACGGCCTTCATCGTCAGCACATCGGCCACCGCCTCCTGGAAGGACGCGGCGATATCCGGGATCGGCAGCTGGTCGGGGCCGATGCCCTGGCGCTGCGCGGCCTCGACATAGCGGGCTACCGCGGTCTTGAGGCCGGAGAAGGAGAAGTCGTAGCGGGCATCGCGCGGACCGGTCATGCCGCGCGGGAACGCGATCGCGCGCGGGTCGCCGTCCTTGGCCGCCGCGTCGAGGTAGGGACCGCCCGGGTAGCCGAGGCCGAGCAGGCGGGCGACCTTGTCGAAGGCCTCACCCGCGGCGTCGTCGACCGTGCTGCCGAGTTCGGTGATCGGCGAGCCCAGGTCGGTGACCTGCAGCAGGTGCGTGTGCCCGCCGGAGACGAGCAGCGCCACCGCGGGCGGCAGCGGACCGTGCTCGAGAGTGTCCACCGCGACGTGCCCGCCGAGGTGGTTGAGCGCGTAGAACGGTACGTCCCAGGCGGCCGCGTAGGCCTTGGCCGCGGCGACGCCGACCAGCAGCGCACCGGCGAGGCCGGGCCCGATGGTGACGGCGAGCGCGTCGGGCTTGCTGATGCCCGCGGCGGCCAGCGCCCGGCGCATGGCGGGCACGATCGCCTCGAGATGCGCGCGCGAGGCGATCTCGGGGACCACGCCGCCGAAGCGCGCGTGCTGGTCGACGCTGGAGGCCACCTCGTCGGCGAGCAGTTCCAGCGAACCATCCGGGTGACGCCGGACGATGCCGACTCCCGTTTCGTCGCACGAGCTTTCGATGCCCATGACGATCACGACAGCACCTCGTCCTGCCTGCCGCGCGCGGCCCATTCGTCGGCCGCCACGGTGAGTTCGGGCCTGCGCATCGTGTACGCGTCGGCGCCGCTGGGGTGGTAGTAGTTCTTGCGCAGCCCGATGATGTGGAAACCGTGCTTGGCGTAGAGCGCGATCGCGGGCGCGTTGTCGGTGCGGACCTCGAGGAACACCGGGCCGCCGCGTTCGGCGGCGGTGGCCAGCAACGCCTCCAGCAGCAGCGTGCCGATGCCGCCGCGATGACAGTCCGGATCGACGCCGATGGTGTGCACCTCGGCTTCGGGATGCGCGGCGTCGCCGAGCAGCGCGATGCCCGCGTACCCGACCATCGCGCCGTTCGCGTCGCGGGCGGTGATGTAGCGGTTGTGCGCGCCGGCCAGCTCGGACCGGAACGACACCGCCTGCCAGGGGTCGTCCTCGGGGAACAGCAGGTGCTCGAGCTCGACGCAGCGGTCGATGTCGTGCACCGTCATCGGTGCGATC
This sequence comes from Nocardia sp. No.11, assembly GCF_038752175.1. Taxonomy (NCBI): domain Bacteria; kingdom Bacillati; phylum Actinomycetota; class Actinomycetes; order Mycobacteriales; family Nocardiaceae; genus Nocardia; species Nocardia sp. No.11. The sequence goes on from NZ_JBCGFB010000161.1 coordinate 7,744, forward strand.
CGGTAGTCGGACACGGCGCTCACGCCCCGGTCCGGTCGAGGGTGCGGAAGCTGTTCTCCACGGCGTCGGGCCTGCGCAGGTACAGCGGGACCAGCGGCTCGGGCGCGGTACCGGCCAGCAGCTCGGCCGCGGCGACGGTCACCAGCCCGGCGGGCGAGGGCGTCTCGCTCGGCAGCACCGGCAGATCGAAGTAGTCGACGTGGGCGGCCGAGCCCGCGATCGCGGCGGCGTCGCCGAGCGGGACCTCGGCGGGCTTGCACACCTCGGGTCCGGCGCTGCGCGTCCCGTTCAGGTAGCGGGCCCAGTAGACCTCGCGCCTGCGCGCGTCGGTCACCACCAGCAGTTCGCCGATGTCGCGCTGCTCGCCCGTGGCCTCGGCCTCGGCGGCGATGGCATCGAGGCTGCACACCCCGTACACGGGCAGCCCCAGCGCGTCACCGAAGGCGGCGGCGGTGGCCATCCCGACGCGCAGCCCGGTGAACGGGCCCGGCCCGATCCCGACGACGAGCGCGTCGAGCTCGTCGCGGCGCACCCCGGCCTCGGTGAGGCATTCCAGGATCTGCGGGGTGAGCACTTCGGCGTGGGCGCGGGCGTCGACCTTCACGCGGGCAGCGAGCGTCGCCACGGCGGGCCGGGCGTCCGCGTCGGCGGCAGGTGACAGATGCACCAATCCCGCTGTAACGGCGGGTGTCGCGGTGTCGACTGCTAGTACGAGCATGATTGTCTCAACAATACCGGGTGGTTTCCGCGCCCGGCGCGCACCGGTGCCCGCCGATCCACGGGTTATTCGATCCACTCCCAGATGGCCGTGCGCACATCGGATTCCGGTTCCCGGGCGAGTTGCACCCGCAGATGCCGCTCGGTGAGGTGTTCGACGACACCCTTGCCCCACTCCACCACCACGACGGCGTGATGTAAGTCGGTGTCGAGGTCGAGAGCGTCGAGTTCGTCCAGGTCGCCCGCGAGGCGGTAGGCGTCCACGTGCACCAGCGCGACGCCGGGCGTGCCGTCGGGCCGCTGCCCCGCCTTGTGCGCCCGCGCGATGATGAAGGTCGGCGAGCTGACCCGGCCAGCCACGCCGAGACCCGCCGCGATTCCCCTGGTCAGCGCCGTTTTTCCGGCGCCGAGCGGACCGTCGAGCACCACCAGGTCGCCGGCGCGCAGGGTCGCGGCCAGCTCCCGGCCGAACGCCTCGGTGTCCTCGACCGTGGCGAGGACACGCTGCTGTGGCTCAGCCACCGACGGCCTCCCCACTCCGCGCGTCGCCGAAGCCGGCGGCGGCCAGCAGCCGATCGAGCGCGTCCAGCGTCACCTCGGGGTACTGCAGGTGCGGCATGTGCGCGGCCTCGCGCACCCGCACCAGCTCGCTGCCGGGCAGCGCCGCGGCCAGCGCGCGCGAATTGCGGAACGGGATCACCATGTCGTGCGCGCCGCCCAGGACCAGCACCGGCATCTCGGCCAGCACCGGCAGCGCCGCCGACTCATCGTGCAACTCAATCGCTTTCAGGAACTTCTCGATGGTCGCGACCGGGGTGCGGTCGATCATCATCGTGGTGAATCGCGACAGCGTCGGGCTCACCGGACCGTGGAACGAGCTGACGTGCAGGATCGGCGTCACCAGCTGCTTGCTCGCGGTCCGGCTCACCTGGACGACGGCGGGCGCGGTGCGCACCGCCATCCGGAACCCGTCGATGGCCGGATGCCGCAGCAGCTGCGGCAGCCCGGTCGCGGTCACCTCGGCGGCGGCGGTGCAGAACAGGCCGACCGCGCGCACCCGCGCCGCGAAGAGTTCGGGGAACTGCGCCGCGGCCGCGAGCACGGCCATCCCGCCGAGCGAATGGCCCACCAGCACCACCGGCCCGGTCGGCGCGCACTCGCGCAGCACGGCGGCGACATCGTGGCCGAGCTGGGCGACGGTGCAGCTCTCGGTGCTCGGCGTGCCGGAGCGGCCGTGCCCGCGCTGGTCGAAGAAGACCATCCGGACCCGCGGACCCCAGGCGCGCGCGAGATCGCGGCGCTGGAAGTGGAAGGACTCCATGCTGTTGCAGAAGCCGTGCACGAACACGACGGTCACCTCGGCGGACTCGTCACCGTAGGTGCGGGTGGCCAGCGACACACCGTCGTCGGCGATCACCGACCCCGGCTCGTCCTCGTCGATCAGGGCGAAGTTCTCGTCGCGGTACTCGTCGCGTTCGGCGGGCCACAGCACGCGCGCGCCGATCCGGCGCAGCGTGTGCGCGACGGCGAGCGCGCCGAGCAGGCTCGCGGTCGCCAGGCCGCCGCGCAGGATCACCCTGCCCCGCGTCATCGGCCGGTCCCCACGTAGCGGCGCACGGCCCGGCCGCGCGGCGAGCAGACCACCTCGTAGTCGATGGTGTCGAGCAGCCTGGCCCAGTCGAGCGCGTGCGGATGCCCGGCGCCGCCGCCGAAGAGCACCGCCCGATCACCCTCCCGCACGCCGCCCGGGTTGTCGCCGAGGTCGACCATGAACTGGTCCATGCACACCCGCCCGACATTACGGTGCCGGGACCCGCCCAGCCACACCTCGAAACGCCCACTCAGCGAGCGGAATACACCGTCGGCGTACCCGGCGGGCACCAGCGCGACCGTCGTGTCACGCGGCGCGATCCAGCGGTGCCCGTAGGACACGCCCTCCCCCGCCGGCACCCGTTTCACCAGGGTGACCTCGGCTTGCAACGTCATCGCGGGCCGCAGCCCGAAGTCGCCGAGCTCCGGGATCGGCGACAGCCCGTACACCGCGATGCCCGGGCGCACCACGTCGAAGTGCAGGTCGGGGCGGGTCAGCGTGGCCGCGGAGTTGGCCAGGTGCACCTGCTCGGGTTCCAGCCCCTGCTCCTTGGCCTGCGCGATCGCCTCCACGAAGCGTTCCCGCTGCCGGTCGAGCATCGGATGCTCCGGTTCGTCGGAGTGCGCGAGGTGGGAGAAGATCGCCCGGAACCGAACGACCTGCTCGTCGACGAGGACGCGCAGTGCCCGCAGGACCTGCGGATACTCGGCGACCGAGACCCCGTTGCGGTTCAAGCCGGTGTCGACCTTGAGCGTCACGGTGGCGGTCCGGCCGCTCGCGCGCGCGGCCCGCTCGACGGCCCGCAACTGCGTGAGCGAGGACACCCCGATCTCGACATCGGCCGCGATCGCGGCGCCGAAATCGGCATCGATGGTGTTGAGCCAGCACAGGATCGGCGCGGTGATCCCGGCGGCGCGCAGGGCCAGCGCCTCGGCGACGGTCGTGACCCCCAGCTCGGTGGCTCCCGCCGCCAGCGCCGTGCGGCCGACCTCGACCGCGCCGTGGTTGTAGCCGTCGGCCTTGACCACCGCCATCACCCCGGCGCCCTGCGCGAACTCGCGCAGCACACGCACGTTGTGGGCGATGGCATCCAGGTCGATGACAGTCTCCACTTGCGCATTCACGGCTTCGATCCTGCCAGGACCCGCCGGATTCGTGGCAGCTGGGCTGCCTACCTCACCCCGCGGCGGCCGACCACGCGCACTCCCCGTCCACACGCGAGGGGGCAGGTTCGCGGTCGTCTCGGAATTCTCGCCTGGGTCGTGTGGTCATTCGCCCGCGAGTTCCCGCAGCACGCGGATAGCCGGGCGGATGTGCCGCAACAGCGGCGAGGCGGAGATCGGCGCGGCCGCCGGCTCGCCGTCGTATGCGGCGAGGTTGGCGGCCAAGGCGTGCACGCGAGCGGCGGCCGCGGCCGACCACGCG